>JAOUHV010000049.1 GCA_029884425.1 Gammaproteobacteria bacterium | reverse complement strand
TTTTACTCAAGTTTCAGGAAGTTATCTCAACCTCCCTCTCTCAAGCGAGGCGCGTATTCTACTGCCTCCGGCGTTTTTTTCAAGGCTTTTTTCAAACCTTTTTCACCGCCCCGGCCCGCTTGCCAATCTCTCAACCAGCCAACCCGTCAGGGAGCGCGCATTATAGGCACATCAAAATTTACCGCAAGGGGGGAATCACAAAAAGATGACAATTCCGAGATCGTTCGCTCACTAAAACAACAAAGCGCCTGTCGGCGCTTTGTTGTTGGCTGTTTACTGTACGGTGACACGGGCAAATTTGCGTTTTCCGACCTGAAACACATAAGTGCCGGGCGCAATTTCCTGTTTTGGATCATCGACTTTATTGCCGTCCATTTTGACCGCGCCTTGTTTTAACATGCGCATCGCCTCGGAAGTGCTGGAAGTCAGCTCCGCCTCTTTCAGCAAATTGGCCAGCGCAACGCCTGCACCTTCCGCCTTTACTATAAATTCAGGCATCTCATCGGGCATCGCTCCTTTCTGGAAACGATCTATGAACGCCTGCTGCGCCGCTTCGCCAGCGGCCTCGCCATGGAAACGCGCCACAATTTCTTTACCCAGCAGGAACTTGATGTCGCGCGGGTTCTTGCCTTCGGCGATTTCTCGCTTGAAACCTTCAATCTCGCTCATGGGGCGGAAGCTGAGCAATTCAAAGTAGCGCCACATCAGATCATCAGAGATAGACATGACCTTACCGAACATCTCCTCTGGCGCATCGGCGATACCTATATAGTTACCCAGCGACTTGGACATTTTCTGTACGCCATCCAGCCCTTCCAGCAACGGCAAGGTAATCACCACTTGCGGGCGCTGCCCATAGGCTTCCTGCAATTGACGACCTACCAGCAAATTGAACTTCTGGTCAGTTCCGCCCAACTCAACATCCGCCCGCATCGCCACCGAGTCATAACCTTGAACCAGCGGGTAGAGGAACTCGTGCAACGCAATGGGTTGTCCTGATTTGTATCGTTTGGAGAAGTCATCGCGCTCCAGCATACGAGCCACGGTGTATTTACCCGCCAGCTTGATCATGTCCGCACTACCCATCTCGTTCATCCAGCTGGAGTTGAACATCACTAGAGTCTTGGTCGGGTCCAGAATTTTGAAAATCTGCTGTTCGTAGGTTTTGGCGTTGTCGATCACCTCGTCACGGGTCAGGGGCGGACGGGTAACGCTTTTGCCAGTGGGATCACCGATCATGCCGGTGAAGTCTCCGATCAGGAACATTACCTCATGGCCAAGGTCCTGAAACTGGCGCAACTTGTTGATAATCACCGTGTGCCCCAGATGCAGATCGGGCGCGGTCGGATCAAATCCTGCCTTGATGCGCAGAGGCTTACCTTCTTTCAGGCGCTTCAGCAAATCCTCTTCCAGCAGGATTTCTTCTGTACCCCGTTTGATCAGCGCCAATGCCTCATCTACTGCAACCATGCCAAAACCTCTTTAGCTTCAAACAATTAACCCAAGAAAAAACGCCACGCCCGACTAAAGCCCGGCCACAGAACAGCCGACATGGTGGAGTATACGGAAATACCCCCCAAAATAGCCGCATAAGATGTTGATATGCGTGGGATGATCATTATGCTTTTTTGAAAGGCAGCTATTTTACCGGAGAAGACTCGCTTATGGCGACCAAGGTTTTAGTCGTGGACGACTCGGTGTTATCCCGAAAAATGTTGATCCAATCACTGCCCGCCGACTGGGAAGTGGACATTACCGAAGCCTCAGACGGCAAAGAGGCGGTCGAGCTATATAAAAAGCTGGCGCCCGAGGTCATTTTCCTCGACCTGACCATGCCAGTCATGAACGGTTTTGAAGCCCTGGAAGCCATGAACCAACTGGGACTGGAAGCCGACGTTATTGTCGTCAGCGCCGACATTCAACCCGTAGCGGAAAAGCGCGTGCGCGAACTGGGCGCCATTGCGTTCATCAAAAAACCCGTATCCACCCCCAAGCTGGTCTCCATCCTTATTGACTACGGTTATCTATGAATGACCAAACCACACTATCCGCTGAACTGCGCGACGCTTTCCAGGAAATCACCAATATCGGTATGGGGCGAGCAGGCTACGCACTAGCCCGTGTACTGGGAACCTTTGTCGAACTGTCCATCCCCCGCGTACAAATGGTCAGCGCCCAGGATTTCATCCCCACCGCCAGCGGATTGATCGGTCTGGATGACAAGCTGGTCGCCATTCACCAAAGCTTCTTCGGTCGCTGGAAGGGCGAGACCATCACCATCTTCAACCAAAGCAGCTGTGACGAGGTGGCCGCACTGTTGGGTTACTCACAGCAGGACAACAAATACTCCCACACCGAACTGCAACTGGATATCGGCAATATTTTGAGCGGCGCCTGCCTCAACGGCATTGCCGAGGTACTGGGCGTGGAACTGCATTACAACCACCCCGGCGTCCTGGCCGAAAACGTGCACAAAGACCGATTGTTTGCCCACGCCCCTAGCCACTGGCAACAAGCACTGCTCACCGAGGTCAATTTTGCGTTGGAACACAAAACCTTTAAAAGCCACCTGCTCATTTTGCTGACTTCAGAAAGCCTGGCCAATCTGCAAACTGACATCGAGAAATTTATGGCCCAGTACTGACATGAACACCCCGTTCGACCTCAGCCAGCATCCGCTGCTCAGCAGTATTGTCGACAATCTCAATGTCGGACTGGTGGTGCTCGACCGCAAGGCCCGGGTCGTGCTGTGGAATAAATTCATGCAAAGCTACAGTGGTGTCAGTGCCGACACCATCGCTGGCCAGGAATTGTTCAATTTTTTTCCCGAAATACCCAAGCAGTGGCTATTACAAAAACTGCACAATGTCTTCATTCTGAAAAACTACAGCTTCACCAACTGGGAAGAACGCCCGTATTTGTTCAAGTTCAGTCACACCCGCCCCATCACCACCAAACTCGAGTATATGCGACAGAACTGCACCTTTATGCCGCTGAAAAATGCCCAGGGCCGCACCGACTTCGTGTGCATCGCCATCTTTGATGTAACCCGGACCAGCGTACATCAGGAAACCCTGCTGCAGTCCATCCATAATCTGGAGGAAACCAGTCACCGCGACGCACTGACTCACACCTTTAACCGTCGCCATCTGGAAGACATGCTGGTACGCGAAACCAGCCGCAGCAAACGCCATCAGTCACCGTTGTCACTGATCATGCTGGACCTTGATCACTTCAAGGCCATCAACGATCAATACGGCCATCTGGCCGGCGACACCGCACTGGTCGCCTGCACCCGACAAATGCAAACACAATTGCGCACCTCGGATGTTTTTGCCCGCTACGGCGGCGAAGAGTTCGCCATCATTCTGCCCAATACCGATCTGGCCGGCGCAGAGCAGTTGGCCCAGCGATTACAGCAATCGCTGCACACCCTGCAGATTGAGCATCCGCCACACAGTTTCCAGCTAACGGCCAGTTTTGGTGTCAGTCAGTTCGACTCGGCCAGCATGCACAGCCACGACTTAATCGACCAGGCAGACCAGGCTCTGTATTCAGCCAAAACCCAGGGACGCAACCGCATCTGCTGCCATCCTTGCGACCTGTCCGCCGCCGAAATCCAGAGCGAGGATGACCTGGTTCTCTCCCAGCGTGAGGCACCCCTCGGCCGCCTCACGCTGGTGCACTCGAGCAAAACCGTCGAACCGGAAACGCAGCTGCTACAAGCCGTCAACCAAACGACCGCTTTCGTCCCTATCGCCATCCCTTTCATGCCCGAGGAAACCGATTTGCCATTGGCAGTTCCAACACCAGAAACCGATATTGAGCTGCCAGAACCAGATCTCCCGATAGCCATCGAGATGGTTGAGACAAAAACTTCGTCGCTGCCCGACAATAATTTTTCCCAGACCGATGAACAAACACCAGAACTTGAGTCTAATAGTGACCACGTACCTCAAGCGCTTGTGACTTTTGTCACAATCGGGTACAAATAGAAAAAATTTTTTTACTCGTTATTTAAAAACCTCGGCTGACGACGATAAGCAAATTGAGGGAAGTGCTTTATGTGCACTTAGTCGTGCCACCCGCCAGATCGGAAAAAAAATTGTATGAAACGAGTACCCGAATTGAATCAAACCAATGACACTGCCCACTCCCCAAAAAGCAGGGTAAAACCAGGTCATGCGTTCGCAGCAGTCATCGTTACCGTTTCCGCGCTCGCGTTTTTCGGTTTAAGCGCCACCACCGAAAGCGCCGTATCGCCCAGCCTGTCAGGCGATGATCGTTACCAAGTCAGCTTGTCACTGCCCCATGATCTTGATCAGGCCAACAGCCAGCTACCTGCTGCCGACCAGGAACACCAGTGGCAAACGTTTGTGGTGAAAAATGGCGATACCCTGGCCAGCATTTTTGATCGTGCCGGCGTTAGCGCTACCCAGCTCAGCGCCATGTTGTCACAAGACAAAAAAATTAAATCCTCACTGACCCGTCTAAATCCAGGTCAGGAGCTAAAGCTGCGCACCAATGAAAACGGTGACCTGCAGGAATTGGTGTTCAAACAAAACGAAACTGACTCGATTATCGCCAAGCGCGAAGGCGAGATGTTTCTGTTCGACCACGACCAGCGTCAGTATCAGCGCCGCGCTACTTACGCCCGTGGCGTGATCAATTCATCCCTGTTCGAAGCCGGCAGAGAATCCGGCCTGTCCGACAGCCTGACCATGGACTTGGCCCACATTTTCGGTTGGGACATCGACTTTGCGTTGGATATTCGTAGCGGCGACCGCTTTGTGGTCGTGTTTGAAGAACTGTTCCTCGACGGCAAACGCGTCGGTGACGGCAACATTCTCGCCGCCGAGTTCGTCAATCAGGGCCAAACCTATCAGGCCGTGCGCTATGTAGACCCTGAAGGCAATGCCAATTACTACACCCCCGATGGCAAGAGCATGCGCAAAGCCTTCCTGCGGACTCCGCTGGACATCGGTCGCGTCAGCTCTCGCTTTGGCATGCGTCACCATCCTATTTTGAACACCGTTCGCGCTCACAAGGGCGTGGATTACGCGGCCCCCGTGGGCACCCCGGTCAAGTCATCTGGTGATGGCAAAGTCGTCTTCCGCGGCATCAAGGGCGGTTACGGCAAAGTTATCGTTATTGATCACGGCAACGGCTACACCACACTGTATGGCCACCTGAATTCCTACTCACGCAAACTGCGCGATGGCTACCGCGTTAAACAAGGCGAGACCATCGGTTTCGTAGGCAGCACCGGTCGCGCCACCGGACCGCATCTGCACTATGAATTCCGTGTAGGTGGCGTTCATCGCAACCCGCTGACCGTCAGCCTGCCACAAGCCAAGCCAGTTGCTCAAAAATATCGTATCGATTTTGAACTGGCTACCCGCTCCTGGATTGCTCAGCTGGCTCTGGCCAACAACATCAACCTGGCTCAGTTGTCATCGGATTAATGAGCAACACTGGCAAGATTTATGTCGGCCTCATGTCAGGCACCAGCCTGGATGGGGTCGACGTCACCATCGTCGACTTTTCCTCTTCGCGTCCTCAGTTGTTGTTCGGCCACACCTACCCATGGCAAGGCGAGCTGCAACAGCAAGTTACCGACCTGTGCACTCCAGGCAACAATGAAATTCAACGACTGGGCGAACTGGATGTGCGTCTGGGCCAGCATTTTGCCGCCTGCGTCAATCAGGCGTTGCGGGATGGCAAAATCGATCCTCGCACCGTGCGCGCCATTGGCAGCCACGGCCAGACCGTGCGCCACCAGCCCATCGGCGCTACCCGCTTCACCCTGCAGATGGGCGACCCCAATACCCTGGCCTACCTGACGGGCATCACCACCGTCGCCGACTTCCGCCGCGCCGATATGGCCGCCGGTGGACAGGGTGCACCGCTGGTGCCTGCCTTTCACCGTCAGGTGCTGCATGACCCGCACACCAATCGAGTTGCGCTCAACATTGGCGGCATTGCCAATATCACGCTGTTACCGGCAGACCCACAGCAGCCCGTAGTGGGCTTTGACACCGGACCGGGCAATGGCTTGCTCAACAGCTGGATAAAGCTTCATCAGCAGAAAAATTACGATGCCGATGGCCGCTGGGCCGCCAGCGGCATGGTTCAGCCACAATTGCTGCAACGGTTCCTTGCCGATAACTACTTTCACGCCCCCGCCCCCAAGAGCACCGGGCGCGAGCATTTCAACCTGGCCTGGATTCAGCAACAACTTCGCGCCTGCGATACAGAATTCGCGCCTCAGGATGTCCAGGCCACCCTGGCGCAACTGACCGCACAAAGCATTGAGCTGCACATTCGCCAGGCCATGCCCGACTGCGATGAAATTCTGGTCTGTGGCGGCGGCTGGCATAACCGCGATTTGATCCGGCGCTTGCAGCAGCTAACGCCCGCCAGGGTGGTCAGCACCGCCTCGGCCGGGATTGATCCGGATTTTATGGAAGGAATGTGTTTCGCCTGGCTGGCCAAACAGCGCATGGAGCTGCAGACCGGCAGTTTGCGGGAAGTCACTGGAGCCACTCGGGCTAGCATTCTGGGCGGCGTCTACGCGCCGCCACCGACCTAGAACACGTAGTGCAGTGCCACCCCCGGCGAGTCGTCCAACACCGCCGGCATCACATGCCAACTGGGCACGTTGGAATTCAGATTCTCTGACTTGATGCGTTTTTTGCGCTTGATGGTGCGCGAGGTAACAATTTTTGCCGACGTGTAACCAATCGCTATCCCCACCGGATAATCGCCCGCCCAATGCACACCATTGTTGAGCATGCCGAACGCCAACAAACCCGACAGAATGTAGCCCGTGGGGCGAATCAAGCCGTACTCGGGATAATTCGCGGCAAACACTTCGGTACTCGCCACCACCGTGGCTACGTGACCTGAGGGGAAGGCGTCATAGTTGGGGGTGTTGTAATTGTATTCATCCATGCTGGGGAAGAATCGCCACTTGCCACCCTCACCATCGCGCACGAACGGCGCCTCCCTGCCAGTGGAACGCTTGAGGATCTGCACCACAATGCCCGTTAGAAACAGACTTTCGACGTTTTGGCTCACCGTACTCAGCGCACGCACGTCATTCGCCCACAGTCCGTAGCTTACCATGCCGGTGGAAATCGCCAGCTGGGTATAACCATCACCAATGTAGTACAGCGCTGAATTGGTATTGGCAGGGTAATAAATGGGAAGATCAATCCCCTTCACATCGGTTTTAAACACATAGCTAATCTCACGTCCGGTTTTGGTATCAGAAATCAAACCGGCCTTACGTCCCAGGCGCTGGGAGGCCAACAAGATATCTTCATCGTAGCGAATCAGCACCGCCGTGCTGGCAGCAATGATGCCCAGCTCGTCCAGATTATCCTTGTCGATGAGTTCACGTCCAAATGCCTTGAGATTGTCAGGCGCTCGGGTCATCCATCCGGTCAACGTGGGACGCTCGTACACCAGCGACGTATCCTGAGACACATCGTATTCCAAATCCAGGGAACTGGATTCGTCGGCAACAACGTTTGCCGACAAAGCGGAGAAAACCAATGGTAGTGAAATGAGTAAATGTGTCAGTAGTCGCATGTATGAAATCAAACTATGTTGTTGCGTCCGTCCACTTGCCCGGCACGCATTTCAACATACCGGACTACCAAGTTTTGGTGGCGCTTACTCCAATTTCCCCGCCTGCACCGGGAGAAACCAGCACCTGCAAACCCTTTTCTGCCAAATCGTATTTAATGACCGCCAACGCAGACAGGGAACCTACAATGGCCCCTGCGACCGTGTCCGACAGCCAGTGCTTGTTGTCATACATCCTCGCATAGGCAGTCGACACCGCTAACGAGTACGCCAAGGTCCGGCGTTGCCAACTGGGGTTGGGAACGCTTTCGGCGTAGGCCACAGACAAAGCAAACGCCTGAGTCGTATGGCCAGACGGAAACGATTCACCCCGACCATCAAACCAGTGATCCGAACCCTCACTCTGATAGGGGCGCAGACGTCCGCCGGCATATTTACCCGCCCGCGCTGCCGTTGCCCCTACCGCCGATGACCAGACCATGGTTTTACCCGTGTGCAGCCAACGCTTGTCATCGCTGTACCAGCCTACCCCCACCAGTGCAGAGGCAACCCCCACACCACCGATTTCAGCCCACTGGTTGCCGATGCTGGCAATGGGCTGGGAACGCACGTCGTCATTCCCCTGCATCTCGCTGCGCACATTCTCGTCAAACCGGGTCGCCATTCCTACTGCAAAAAGCCCGCCGACAACGACCTCTCCCCAGTCTTGCCAATCGGTCTTGTTGCGACTTTGCGACGAATTCGTCTCAATCGCATTATTCGTATCCAATAATTGGGAAAAACAGGGGCAGGAATAGATCAATACCAAGAAGGTAGCAAAGGCAACCTGCAAACCAGGACGACTCAGGACAAAGGACATTTTCCGCCTCAATCAAAACCATTTATCTAGCTATGGATTCGACCGGAAAATGTACTTGCTTAAGAGGTAATCATAAGAAATGTGATCTTTTCCCGTTACATACCATACAAAACTAGTGGGAATAGAGTCAGGCGCCCGCCGCCTGCGAGCAAGAAGCGCCCTGCTTGGCGGCGAAGTCCTCGGTACGGTTCAGCACATCTGGCAAGCTGACCCGGGTTAGTACATCGACAATCCAGCCTAAGCCAAAGGGAATAGGACCTGGATCGGTATAAACCTGATATTTGACCCAGGTCCGATCGGAAGAAGCCGCCTGCAGCAGCCAATAGCCCTGGGTGTCAGCAATGCTATCCTTTAGCATCACCTCCGGCCACGGAATCTGCTTCCACTGGATTTTTGCCTCACTCGCCACCATCTCCGCCTGCAGCCGAAGACGATAACGTTTAGTCTGCTTCATTGGCAGGGCCAGGAAATAATCTGCATCCACCAAACCGGCCGAGGGCTGGCGGACCTCAAGCCGCTCCACATTGGGCATAAATCGCGGGTAATCCCGAAAGCAGGTCAGCGTGGCATAAAGTGCTGGCAGTCCCACGTGCATCAATTTGAATACTTCAAACGACGCTCCGGGCCGTCCCTTGGTGTCTAGCGTGCGGATGACCACATCCCCTTGCGTTGCCTGCCGCAGCTCGGCCGGGGTCAGTTGCGTACTGATTGGTGCGGCCACTACGACACTCCCCGCTCCAGCAGAGAGTAGGAGAGCCAAAACAAAGCGAGCGCCCACTTTCGCAGACGCTCGCCATGATCGACAAACTACCGAGTCCGAAAATCCGCCTTTAGCCACGTTGGCTCAGCGGTTTGTAATCGCGTGGTGGTTCGCCGATGTACACCTGGGTAGGACGGAAAATGCGGTTATCCGCCAACTGTTCACGCCAGTGCGCCAGCCAGCCAGCCGCCCGCGAAACCGCAAAGATCGAGGTAAACTGGTCGGTCGGGATGCCCATCTCGGCGTACAAAATACCCGAGTAGTAATCCACGTTGGGGTAAACACCCTTTGGCCCCAAGCGCGCTTCGCAGGCTTCTTCCAGCGCAAGCGCAATTTCGAATTTCTGACTGACCTGGCCACCGCGTTTGGAAACGAATTTTTCCACCAGCTTTTGCAAAATCTTGGCGCGCGGGTCCTTGGTTTTGTACTCGCGATGGCCCATGCCCCAGATTTTTTCCTTGCCTGCCAATTTTTTGTCCAACCAAGGCTTCACATCTTTGACAGTGGGAATTTCGTCCAGCATGTGCACCACTTTTTCATTGGCACCGCCATGCAGCGGACCGGACAGGGTACCAATCGCTGCGGCAATCACCCCTGTGGGAGAAGCCAAAGTCGAACCTGCCACCAGCGCCGCAAACGTGGAAGCGTTAATCGTGTGCTCCGCATGCAAAATCAGGCAGGCGTCCATCAATCGGGCGAATTCGGGATCAGCCTCTGTGCCCGTCAGCATGTACAGGAAGTTTTCCGCGAATGTCAGGTCTGCGCGTGGCTCAACCGGATCATAGCCACGACGAATGTGTTCCCACATCGCCACAATCACCGGCATGCGCGCCAGAATACGCACGGTCATGTTGTGAATGTATTCCATGTCACCACAGGCGTCCGGCGAAGTCAGGCACTCGTTGCCAGGATAAAATACGCCCAGCGATGCCACCGCCGTCTGCAAAATTTCCATCGGATGTCCGGTGGCCGGTAGTGCCTTCATCAGCGAACGGATATTGAATTTGACGCGACGATTGCGTCGTAGCTGCTCATCAAAAACAGCCAGTTCATGTGCACTGGGCAGACGACCGTCCAGCAGCAACAGCGTCGTTTCCTCAAAGGTGCTTTGCTCAGCGAGCTGCTCAATCGGGTAACCCCGATAAAACAAGCGCCCCTTTTCGCCATCAATGTCAGAAATATTCGACTTTGTAGCAGGCACGCCTTCCAGACCGGGCAAATACTCGCTCATATGAACTCTCCACTGAATAATTGTTTTTGCAGCCCCATACTCGCGCGAAGTACAGACATTTCCGTTATCGACTGCTTTGGTGCATTATTTGACGGAGCCGACCGCAAAAAAGGTCCGCCGACATTGACTAATGGATTGATTCTAACAAAAAAAAAAGGGAGGCATACACCTCCCTTTCGACTGTTTGCGCGATAACGCTCGCCTTACACGGAAAACGATGAGCCGCAGCCGCAGGTCGTAGTAGCATTGGGATTGCGAATCACGAACTGAGCACCTTCCAAACCCTCGGTGTAATCGATCTCGGCACCAGCCAGGTATTGGTAGCTCATCGGGTCAATCACCAGCGTTACGCCATGCGCTTCAACGCGAGTATCACCATCTTGCAGGTTTTCATCGAAGGTAAAACCGTATTGAAAGCCGGAGCAACCGCCACCGGTGACAAAAACCCGCAACATCAACGAGTTGTTGCCTTCTTCTTCGATCAGTGTCTTGACCTTCCGAGCCGCAGCTTCAGAAAAATCAACGGGACTTTCAGTAATCTGTTCTGTCATTTCGCACTCCATCCAAAGCCTACCGCACTATGACCCTAGCCTACAAAAACCATACACCAAAGTCAAGTATTGCCTCACGCCGGCTTGGCTTTGGAATCATTGTCCATGATGGGCGCCTTGTCGTCCTTCATGTGAGTCAGCGCCGGCTTTTCATCCGGAGAACGATGCACCAGTTTGCCGTTCACCTCGGCACCGATTGCCATCTCAATCAGGTTGTAATACACATTGCCCATGACACGGCCACGGGTCGCCAACTCAATGCGCTCGCCGGCGTAAACATCACCTTTAACTTCACCGTTCAGGATAACGCTCGGCACCCGCACCTCGCCCTCAATCACACCATGATCACTCAGGGTCAGCAGCGATCCTGCATCATCAGCAAGCACATTGCCGACGATCTTGCCATCGATGTGCAATCCTCCGGTAAAGATCACATCACCCTTGATTTCCGTATTCTGGCCAATCAGTGAATCAATTTTCGCTGTTCGTCTTTTTTTACCCAGCATGTGTCTTTACTTCCTCTCGATTATCCGTTGCGGGCAAGCCCTTCGCCCCGAAACCATCATATTACCCTCACACAGCTTCCGCAGTGTTTTTACTGTTTCCAGATATCGTCATTGCGTCCGACAAACCTTAGGCGGACCGGCGGTTTTTCCGAAATTATCGCTGGAAGATGATGATTTACCATTTCGCTGCTAAATATTATTGAGTGCTTGCCGATTTTAGTCCTGCAGTTTAAAAAACAAAAGCATAGAGATTGTCGACAACAGTATAGACTGACATGATTATAGAAACGGAACGCTGATACAAGTGTCTTCTTTATACGACAAAAGCTAACATGACGGATCAAGTCACTATGAAATACGGCCATTGCTCGAAAACATTCCACTGGACCTCGCCTGCCCACCGCGTCGTCTGGCTGCTCTGCCTGCTGATGATGCTCCCTATTTCTGCCCAGGCACAAACCGTATACGTTAGCGACAATCTTCGCGTGGGCGTACGTGATAGTGCCGGCGATGATGCCAACACACTCACCATCATCAGCAGCGGTTCTCAGGTCGAGATCCTGGAACGCCGAGGTTCCTTCAGCAAGGTCCGCACTAGCAACGGCATTGAAGGCTGGGTTCGATCCGTCTATTTCGAGTCAGATAAACCTGCTCGCGTCCTGCTCAGCGAAACCAAGGCCAAGCTGCGTCAACTGGAAAACGAACTCAACCAACTTAAGGCAACCAAAGCGCCCGGCGCCCAGCCCTCTGAGCAATCCAATGATGAGATTAATCAGCTAAAAGCTCACGAAGAAGAGTTATTACAGCAACTAAAAGAGGCTCAACAAGCCAATGCTGATGGCGCGAGCGGCGGGATTCCTGCGGATGCCAGTCTTCGCGATCTATTCGCCAGCAGCAACAGCAAATTACTGCTCACCAGCGTCGGTACACTCATGGTGTTTCTGTGTATGGGCTTCTTGATCGGTGTCAGCTGGCATAAACGCCAGGTCACCAAGCGGCTGGGGGGGCTATCTCTATAGCCTTTTCTACCCAAGACAAAAAAAAGCGTGTATTTTGCTGTATCGACTCCGCATTTCGTTAAATAAAAATGAAACCAAACTTGTCCCGCAGTGCCAGAAAATCCATTATCGCCCTCGCCATTGCCCTCACCATCAGCCCAGCCACCTGGGCCGGTGAGGAGCAAAAAATTGCTGAATTAATTAGCAACAAACAATGGAATGATGCCCAGCAGGTCATCGATCAATGGCAACCGGCCGATCCCAACGCCAAACTGTTTATGCAGCACCGATTGGAAAATGCCAAAGATCCGGAGATGGCCATTCTCCGCTTGCAGGAATTTTTGATCAAAGCGCCCAACTATCCAGAAGCGTATAACAACCTCGCGCTGCACTTGATCGATCACGGCGAATACAAGCAAGCCAGCGAGTGGCTACTCAAGGGCATGGCCACGGACAAACGCTATCAGCAGCTGTATGAGAATCTAACCAAACTTTACACCGTCATGGCCAGTAAGGCGTACCAAAAAGCCCTGGGGAAAAATCAGCCGCCTCCCCAACTGCCCGCGTTCGCCAATTTTGACTATCTGTACACCGGCCTCGGAGCACCATCAGAAATCGCCGTCACTATGGTTGCTCCAGTCATCGCAAGCAAGCCGACAGTGGCAACGCCCGCAGCCCCAGCAGCAGCGACTCAGGCAACTGCCCCCGTCGCCCAGGACAACGGATTGCTGCAAAACCAGCTCACCAACCAGCTCAATGGCTGGGCCAAGGCTTGGTCTAGCCAGCAAGTGGACAAGTACCTTGCCTATTACTCCAGCGATTTCCGTCCCACCGATGGACTTTCCATCGATACCTGGCGCCAGCAGCGCAACGACCGCCTAAAGGCACCACGCTTTATCCAAGTCACCGTCAGCAATCCGGAAATTACCTTGCTGGACGACGGCAGTGTTGCCAAAGTGCGTTTTATGCAACACTACCGGTCTAATACGTTTAACGAAAAAGTGATCAAGTTGCTGGTTTGGGAGCAACAACAAGGAGAGTGGCGGATTTTACAGGAAGAAATTGCGATGTAAGTCCCCTCGCAGGATCAAGAATGACCGACTCTCTGCCGATGGTGTAATTGGCCTAGGAATTCCGTTAGGTTAGCGACAATGCGTAAATCGATACTTCATATCAGCTGCCTGTTGGCAGCACTGGCATCCAGCGGCACACATGCCAGCATTGGTGCGTCCGTTGTCCAGGAGCGCGCCTACGAAGACCCTCTCATCCAGGCGCTGCAGGCTATTGATGAATATCGTACCGATGACGCCCTGTCACACCTGGAAAAATTACTGAAAGAAACTCCTGATTTCACCCTGGCGCAACTGGTATACGCCGACATGTTGGCTGCCCGAACCGGTGCAGTCACGCAGCTGGCCAGCAGTGAACAACACGATGAATTACTCGCCGACCTGCGCAACGAGGCACGTGCACGTCTCAATTTTCATCTCAACCAGAACCACCAGCAACAGCTTCCCAAAAGTCTGCTGCGCCTGGCGCCACGCTATAAGCATGTGATACTGGTTGATGCCAAGCAATCGCGTTTGTTTCTGTATGAAAACACCGAGCAGGGCCTACAACTGCGGTACAACACTTACGCCACCATTGGTAAGAATGGTGCCAACAAGTGGCGCGAAGGTGACAAACGCACGCCCATCGGCGTGTATTTTGTGACGGATTTTCTCCCGCCCAGTTCGCTGTCTGACTTTTACGGCGCAGGTGCCTTCCCCATCAATTATCCCAACGCCTGGGATCGTCGTTTGGGCCGCACCGGATACGGCATCTGGCTGCATGGCAATCCGATCGACAGTTTTAGCCGCGCCCCCCAGGCCAGCGATGGCTGCGTCACAATCAATAACGACGACCTGGAGTATCTCAAGCAATACATCGACACCAGCAACACGCCCGTCATTATCAGCAATGGTGTTGAATGGAGCGATGCTGCGGCGCTCAGTTCAGCCTCGGCCGAACTGGAGCAGCAACTCATCGACTGGCAGAACAACTGGCAATCGATGAATGACTCCGCATTTTTGCAGCACTACTCAAAGAACTTCGTCAGTTCCACCAACCAGAATCTGGCCACCTGGAAACGCAACAAGAGCTGGTCAAATCAGCAAAAGAATTTCATTGAGATTAAAGTCGACGAGGTCAGCATGTTCCTCTACCCCGGAGAAAAGGACATGGCCTTGGTGGATTTCAAACAACACTACCGCAGCGACAGCTATCAGGACGTAAGCATCAAACGTCAGTACTGGAAGCGCGAAAAAGACGGTCGCTGGCGCATCATTTACGAAGGTCCAGCGTCCTGATCCAATCAATGTTCGATGTGTTCGCGCGAGGCCATTTTGGAGGTTTCAGGCGGCGCATTGACGTTGTTCGTCAACCAACGCACCAAGTCCACCCAAATCGCAGAAATCTGATTAGGCGTAGGCATGATGCCCGCGTAGGGCAGTTCGATGGTCACTACCGGGATGGCGTTCTGTACACCGGCATAATTGCCCAATGACCCCGGATACGTTCCCAGCAAACTCAAATGCAACTGCCCCAAGTGTTTGGGGGCTTCGCGGGGACCATCAAAGTCCAGGATGCCGTATGGCGCATGCACCGACACAATCACGTCCGGTTGAAACCGCGCTATTTCATCGGCCAACCAGCGGGACTCTGGCTCACTCAACGCTGCCTTGCCAGGATAACGCCGAGGATTGCGCTGCATTTTGGTTTCCCAGTAATACGACGCCTGCCGATCCCAGTCATGAGTAGGGAAATTACGGTTCAGATCCACACCGTTTTCGTTCATCCGCTGCGATTTTGCACGCAACAGGCCATCGGGATTCACCAAGGGAGCAACACGCCAGTGAAACAAGCCCGAGTGATGTTCATCCAGCTTTTCCATCCAGCGAAACACAATACTGACTGACGAATATTCATCACCGTGAATACCACCCAGCAGCATGACCCGACCCAGTGGCTCACGTCCTTCCACCGGCTCGTAATCGGTATAAATCAGCGGACGCCCACGCACGCTACTGCCTGTGCCTGAACGATAGCTTCTGACTTCGCAATCCCGCTGGGTAACACTGCGTAATTTTTCGGTAATTTCCAGACACAACTCCAGCGCGCTGTTGGGCGCGGTGCTGGGCACCGTTACTAAAGGAGGCAATTGATTTAGCGGTGCATCAACCGCAGTAATTGATGGCGCATCACTGGCCCAAGCGTGAATGGGCAATCCACACCACAACAGTAACCAGGCCAGCTTGACTCTCACCCTTTACCCCTTTTCTTTAGTTAACTTCCTGTTCGACGGACTTATCCAGCGAACCTTTGACAGCAACATCCCAGGCGAACGATTGCGTCACACTTTTCCCCCGCCCACCATTCATCGACACATCAATGGTTCGCGGCGTAAATCCTTCAGGCAAAATAACATCGCCTTCCATTTTTTGAAAATAACGAAATTTGAAACTCTGGGAACTCTCGCGGCGTAGCGAAATTTCTTCTTGCGCCAGCGTCCGAGCTCTACCCGCTTGCGTCCCATGCACTTTGAAGACTACCACGCCAGTCGCATTCCCCTGTTGTTTTAGCACCTGCGTCAATACCATTTGGTAGTGGTAAAGACGCTCGTTGCTGCCACTTTTGGCAAATGCAATTCGTTCCACACGCAAGCCAGAAGCAGCTTCGTCCGGAGAAACAATGCCGCGATAAAACGCGACTTCCTCGCGCAGCTCCAGCACCTCTTCCTGCAATGAACGCAAATTACTGTTCACGTCCAGGTAAGCCTGCTGATCCATTTGCGTACTGCGATCCAACAACGCCACCCGATCACGCAAATCGGTGTTTTGTCGTTCCAGTTCACTGATTGCGCTCTTCAGCCCCTCTTCACGAATGATGGCGTCTGTCGCATCAAACCCCGCCCGGTGATTACCAAAAAAATACAATCCGTAGCCCGACGCGACCAACAGAAGTATGCCAACGGCCCAGATAATGATCCGTTGCAGCGGCGAATGATGACGAACAACAAGACTTCCTGACTTCATAAACAGGGGCAAATCCTCTTAGGGCATGACTGCGATGTGTTCCAGACCCAATGTTTCTTCCAGGCCCATCATAATGTTCATATTTTGTATCGCCTGTCCGGCTGCGCCCTTGAGCAAATTATCAATGACAGACAATACCACAACGGTGTCTCCTCCCTGGGGACGATGTACCGCAATACGACAATGGTTAGCCCCCTTGACGCTGCGCGTTTCCGGATGCGATCCCGCAGGCAGCACGTCCACAAATGGTTCGTTGGCGTACCGTTGTTCGTAAAGTGCCTGCAAATCTTCTGCCTGTTTGACGGTTGTTGCGTAAAGCGTAGCGTGAATACCGCGAATCATCGGCGTCAAATGCGGCACAAAGGTCAGACCGACCGACCGCCCCGCCAATCCCGTTAATCCCTGACTGATTTCAGGCAAATGCCTATGCCCTGGCACCGCGTAGGCCTTAAAGCTCTCGCTGGCCTCACACAGCAAATGCGCCACGCTGGCACCGCGTCCTGCGCCGCTCACACCCGATTTGGCATCAGCGATCAGGCGGGAAGCATCCACCAGACCGGCTTCCAGCAGCGGCAAAAAGCCCAACTGCACCGCCGTCGGATAGCACCCTGGATTGGCCACCAGCCTTGCCTGACGTACCTGCTCGCGATTCACTTCCGGTAAACCGTACACCGCCTCGGCCACCAGCTCAGGACTGGCGTGCTTCATGCCGTACCATTTTTCCCAAACAGCCACGTCTTTGAGTCGAAAATCCGCTGCCAGATCAATAACTTTGACACCTTGATCCAACAACTGACGCGCCATAGTCATCGCCACACCGTTGGGGGTGGCAAAAAACACCACGTCGCATTCACCCAACACGGCAAAATCCGGCTCGGAAAACGCCAGATCTACGCGGCCACGCAGATTGGGAAACATGTCCGACACGCGGGTACCCGACTCTGAACGCGACGTAATCGCACGCAACGCCACCTGCGGATGCATCGCCAACAAGCGCAGCAATTCAACCCCGGTATACCCCGTCCCACCAACCACACCCACTTTGATCATTTGTTCACATTCCAATAAAACTGAAAGAAGGAAATTCTAGAGCATTTCGACCAGGAATCGCAGCTTTTATCACCGTCAGTGCGGTTTGTCCGATTGCGCTGCCTGGTACAGACGCAACACGTAGGCCGCAACCGCCTCTAGCTGCTGCTGATCCAACACCGTCCGCCAGGCCGGCATCGCCGTACCCGGCACGCCCTCACCAATACGTTTGACCAGATCCTGACGAGTTAGTCCGCCCATTTTTTTGGCGTCGCGGAAATCACGCGGATGCGGCTGAATGAACTGACCAATCCAGTTCTTGCCGCTGCCATTATTGGCATGACAAAACGCGCAATTCTGCTGAAAAATCGCCTGGCCTCGTCGCTCCAATGGCGTCAACGGCGCCATCACCGGCACCTGATCATGCACGGTATATGGAGAAGCCGAACTGACCGCATCCGGTTGCAGATGCGAATAACCATTGCGCGGATAAGATAATGGCCGCGACTCCCAAATGGAGCCATCCTGCTCTACTTTTGCCCGGTCATGGCAACTTATACACGCCTGCATAAACAACGTCCTGCCACGCTGTTGCGCCGCATTCAACTGTTCCCAGGGCGTGTCCAGCGCTACCTCGCCCAACGCAAACGGAAACGCATCCCGATAACGATCATGATCCAGCCAGCCATTTTCGCGAGTATGGTAGTGGGTGTTGAAGCGCGGCTGACGCATGAACTGATCACGAACAAAATCCACCACCGCCGCCACGTCAGCATCACTGATGACGCCATCAAATCCCTTCATCGCCGTTCCCGGCTTACCGTGTTTGACGACCTGAAGCATTTTTTCGCGCGCCAACTGATCCAGCCGAGTATTCACAAATGCGCGAGGTTTGGGATCTAAAAACGTCGCAGCCAACGTCTTGGCATCGCCGTTATAGCCATGACAAAAATAACAACGGAAATTGTAGATATCCCGACCGCGTTGCAACTGCGCGTTGTTGGCGCTTGGCTCAGTACTCAGTTTTTTTTTTCTACCGCCGCCGGTGATTGCTGAATGAATTGCAGGTAGACAAACTCCGCCACATTGGCGATTTCCTGATCAGAAAGCACCTTGCCCCACGCAGGCATCACCGTGCCGCGCTTGCCATTTTTAATCGCATTAAACAATTTGGGACGATCAAACATTGCCCGGCTTTCAGCAGTCATGAAATTGCGTGGCCGAGGCTGGTTAAAACTCGCGCGTGGACCATTGCCATCGCCCAGTCGACCATGACAATCCGCACAATTGGCCATGAAAAATGCGCGCCCCTGCTTGGCATCGCCCTTCAATCCCTGAGAAAAAGGTTGATCCATTTGCCGACTGAGTTTGTTTTCTTCATGCAGCGACAACTCACCCACGTGCATAAATTCGGCGCGAATAAAATCCACCACTGTTTCAATTTCGTGTGGCTGCAAACGATCGGCAAATGACATCATGCCCGTACCTGGACGACCGTTTGTCACCGACTGAATCATGCGCTCACGCCCCAGCAACTTGCGCGATAATTCGGTGGTAAAATCGCGCGGTGGTGGCACCAAACTGTTGCGCGCCCACACCGCAGTATTGCCATCATCACCATGACAGGCCGAACAATTCGTCTCGTAAAGCTGCCGCCCCAAAGTTTTACGATCAACATTTTTTACGGGCACCTGTGGCTTAACAGGCGCGGGTGCAGCGGCGTGAGCCTGCCCCGAACCACGCATAAAACTGGTACGAATATATTTCACCAGCGCTGTAATTTGCGCTTCGGACAAACGCGAACCGTAGGCACTCATCGCACTGCCGGGTTTGCCATTGCGTATAGCCGCGGCCAATTGCGCGTCACTGCGCGCCCTCATGGCGGGTGAGCGAAAATTGCTCGGTGCCGGCGACAAACTCGCCCCGGCTCGCCCCTGACCATCGCCATTATTTCCATGACAGGTCGCACATTGGCGATGATAAACTTGCTCGACACTCTGATCCGCCCATAAGGGCAAGGGCATCAACAACAGAAAAAGCAGAAATCGAATAGGAAACGTCATAGTTGATTTAGCGTGAGAGCGGAGAAAACCATTACTGTTCAATGGCACTAATAACTCGTACGCAAATTGTGGCGCAAAAAAAGGTTTTACGCTACCCTAGGGGCTCTTGTGCCGCTCAAACAATTATAAACAGTAAAGAATAGGTTGCATGGACGTCTCGAACGCACTGCTGCAAAAAACAATTCACCGGCTTCGCTGGCCGCTGCTGGGAGGAATAGGTCTGCTGTGTTTGGGCTGGATCGGCATCACCCACGGCGAGGCCATCATCGGCGATCCTGTTCAAGGTGCCAACGACCCGATTTTAGGTACTAAACACGACTTTAACGGCCTCAACGAACGTGCCGGGGTAGCCGCCATGCCTGGCGTCGCGTTCTCCGACTACGGTAACTCCTGCGTCTATTGTCACATCCCGCCAGAGAAAGCGACGGCTGACGGCAGCGCCAAAGGAGCCATTGAAGGCTGGAACCGTTTCCAGCCGGCCACCAACGAATACGAACTGTACACCAGCGGCTATATTGATTCCCCCACTCATACCCCTAGCCCCATCAGCCTGCTGTGCCTGTCCTGTCACGACGGCACCATGGGGGTAGACATGGTGGTCTTTAAACCGGGCAGTTTCAAGACCGCCGAGGACACCGCGATGCACATGCGCATCAACGGTGCAGACAATACCGTCAGTTGCGGCAAATGCCACAATGGTCGTGTCGCCCACGATATTTCGATAAAACATCTGGGACAAGATCTACGCAACGACCATCCGATATCCATGCGCTACGGCGGATTGCCCAATGGCTATCGCACCGAACAGTTCCCGAACACCACCGACGTGCGTTTCAGTTCTGACCCGGATTTCCGTCGTCCACATACTGCCGAGGGCTTTGAAAACGGAGTGCGGCTGTATGATGGCAAGGTCGAGTGTGCCAGCTGTCACAACGTCCACGATCCATCCAAAGACCTGTTGCTGCGCGCCAACTCTGACCTGCTTTGCCAGACCTGTCACACCAAATAATGCGCCTTTCAACCCTGGTTATCGCCCTCTCCCTGGCAGGCTGCTCCAGCCTGCCACACAGATCGTCACCACCACCGGTATTTCCGGAACCACCGGAGCAAGCCCGTTTCGTGTATGACGGCAGTCTGCGCGCCAGCAAGGACGTTGAAGAAAAAAGCTTTGGCGAATCCCTGCAAAGCCTGTTGACCGGCGCCACAAACGACGCCAGGGCCCTAGTCAAACCCTATGGGGTTGTCGCCCACCGCGGCAAAGTCTACGTCAGTGACACAATTCAGCGCGCGGTGGTGGTGTTTGATATCAGCGGCAAAAAATACTGGCTGATCGGCGAGGAAGGCGAAGGCAGCCTGGTCAAACCGTTGGGCCTGGATATCTCGGTCAATGATGAACTGTATGTTGCGGACATTTCCGCACGACGGATTGCGGTATTTGATCTGCAAGGAGGTTTTCTGCGCGCCTTGGGCGACGAACGCAGCCTGGTTCGTCCCAGCAGCGTCAATGTCTCGCTGGATGGCAAAATTGCCTATGTCGTCGACACCGGCGGCATTGAGACCCAACAACATCAGGTGCAGTTATTCGATACCCAGAGCGGTAAACTGATCAAGACCCTGGGAAGCCGAGGTCAAGGCAAGGATCAGTTCAACCTACCACTACAGGCTACCGTCGCCTCCAACGGTGATCTGTATGTCGTCGACAGCGGCAACTTCCGCATTCAGCAAATTAACCCTCAGAGTGGTCAGTTCGTGCGCCAGATCGGCACACTGGGCCGCCGTCCTGGGCAGTTTTCCCGCCCCAAGGGCATCGCTAATGATGCGCAGGGAAATATTTATGTGGTCGACACTGCGTTCGGCAATGTCCAGATTTTCAATGCTCAGGGTGAGCTGCTGATGCACATCGGCGAACGCGGCACCAGCGGCATCCCAGGCCGCTACATGTTACCCGCCGGAGTGGATGTCGACCAGGACGGTCGCATTTATGTCGTCGACCAATTCTTCCGCAAAATCGACATCTACCGCCCCGCCGATTTGCCGAGCCTGCCCGACATCCCCAAACTGTAATCTCAGTCGCTGGCGACAGCCACCACGTCCAGGGTATCGTCCGCCTCACCCCATGGGCTTTGGGTCAACCAGTCATGGAGCTCAGCAAACGGCATTGGCCTAGCCACGTAATAGCCCTGAATCACATCACAACCCAGCCGAGACAACAGCAAAAATGCTTCCTCGCTCTCCACTCCTTCAGCCACCACCTCCAGACCCAGTTCATGAGCCAAAGCAATGGTAGAGCGAACGATCACTACGCTATTGGGATCGGTCAACAGCGACTGGCCAAACGATTTGTCGATTTTCACTTCATTGACCGGCAACTGCTTGAGATAGGCCAATGACGAATAACCAATACCAAAATCGTCAATCGACATCGGCAAGCCCATATCGCGAATCCGCCCCATGGCAGAAACCGCCTGCTCAGGATCGTCCATCAATGCAGTCTCAGTAATTTCCAGATTCAGACAGGAACTGCGCAGTTCGTTTTGCACCAACATTTGTTCCAGTCGGGATGAAAAACCCTGATCTGCCAAATTCATCGCCGACAAGTTCACCGAAATTCGCATGCCGTTTTCCACGGTACATGAGCGGCCCGCCTCTGCCATCACCCGCTGCAACACTGCGATAGTCAGCGCATGGATTTGTCCGGTCTGCTCCGCCAGCGGTACAAACTCATCCGGATGCAACAGACCGTGCTGTGGATGCTGCCAGCGCACTAGCGCCTCTATGCCTTGCAGGCGGCGGCGACGCACATCAATCTTGGGTTGGTAGTAGACCTCTAATTCGCCCTGCTCAATGGCCTGTTTCAGCTCGCTGGTAATATTCAGCTGGCGCAAACTGTTCTGATCATTGCTGGCATCGTAAACCACCACCCCGGCACGACGACGCTTG
>JAOUHV010000048.1 GCA_029884425.1 Gammaproteobacteria bacterium | reverse complement strand
TTGTTACCACCAAGGTACCGCGCTGTTCGGCCAGTTCCAGCAGATAGGTGGTATTGATGTATTCCATGTCGAACGGTGGATCTTTACGCATCAATACGGCGTGCTGTTCGTCCAACGGTGATTCGACCCGCTCACCCAGTTCGAACCATTTGCTCGCATCATCCCACACGGTGACAGGTCGCCACGACGCCCACACGCGACCATCGCGCACGTACAAATCATGCTGCCCCATGTAGCGCAATTGCCAGCCACGACGCTGCGCTGCCAGCATCATCGCAAACGTGCTGTCCTTGTAAATTTTGATTTTCTCAATGGGGTCCATCAGCACCCCAAGAATCACGTGTTTAGGCATTGGCTTTGGCAATCTCCCGCGCGGCCGCCAGCAGCGCCAAACGCGCCACCACGCCGTAGGCATAAAAACGATTTACGTCAGCATCCGGATTGAGGTTTTGATCTGGATTATTCAACGGTTCCACAAAACTCAGCGGCTCAAAATGCATGCCCGGCGCATTGAGATTTTCATTAATTCCCCGGCCAGTGTGCACCCGATAAAATCCACCCACCACGAAGTGATCGATCATGTATACCACCGGCTCGGCCACCGCCTGTTTATCACCCCAGGTTTCAAAGGTGTACACGCCTTCCTGCACAATCACTTTGGAAATCGCCTGCCCTTCCTTCGCGGTAGACATGCGGGTGCGCTGTTTGCGGTTGAGTTCATACACCTGCGCCGGATCAGTCACGGTCATCACGCCCATGCCATAGGTGCCGGCATCAGCTTTGACAATCACAAACGGTTCCTGGGTCACGCCGTATTCTTTGTACTTGCGGCCAATGTCCTGCAGCAGACCATCGACATTTTCCGCCACACAGCCCACGCCTTCCTGCTTCATGAAATCAATTTCGCCACAGCGGCGGAACATGGGATCAAACAACCAGGGGTCCAGATCGATCAGCTCGGCAAATTCCAGCGCCACTCGACGGTATTCGGCGAAGTGCTCCGACTTCAGCCGATGATTCCAGCCCAGGGTGGGCGGCGGAATAATGGGCTGATCAATGTCCTGCAAAATCGGCGGCATGCCGCTGGATAAATCATTGTTGAGCAACACCACGCAAGGCGCGAAATCACCCACCATCAGAATATTGCCATCACGCTGCATTGGTTCCAGCGTCAGTTGCCGGCCACTGGGCAAACTCATTTGCGTGACCTGGGTAATCTCCTCCGCCACCGAGCCTATGCGCACCTCATAGCCGGCACGCTGCACGATGTCCTGCAACTCGCCCAGCGCTTCCAGATAAAACAGATTGCGGCTGTGTTTCTCCGGCACAATGACAATGCCACAGGCCTCGGGACAATAGCGCTCCAGCGCTGATTGCACTGCCAGAATACACAGTGGATGAAACGCCGGATTGAGGTTGTTAAAGCCCGCAGGAAACAGATTGGTGTCCACCGGCGCCAGCTTAAAACCAGCGTTACGCAAATCCACCGAAGCGTAAAACGGTGCCGGCGTCTGTCGCCAGGCACGGCGGAACCAGGTCTCGATTCGCGCCTGATGATCGAGGAAATGCTGTTCTATGGCTTGCAAAGGGCCGGTCAGGGCCGTGGTCAGGTGGGGAACGGCACTACGGTTTTGGCTCATGGAGATGACTGGACTCGCGCACGGAATAGGGTCGTCTATCTTAGCGCATTTGCCCCTTGGGTAGCGAATGCAGCGAGACAAAACTGCCCTGTTCCTCAGGGAAAAGGTGGTTTTTAAAGTTTTCCCGCCAATTGTCGATGTCAGGGCAAACAGCCAAACTTTAGACCACATTTTGAGCAAACAGCCATGACCATCCAGAACAACACCAATATCGCCCTGCAAACCATGCTGTCCACACGCCCAACCAACCCCGGCATTCAAAAGGCCCTGGAAAACCACCTGGAAAAGCTCGGTGATAAATTTCTCAACAAATTACAGCCAGCCCAGGCCCGCGAAATTCTCTTCCGCCAGATCGCCCAGCGCCTGAGCGCACAAGGCGCCAGCTTGCCGGCTCCGACCAGCAACCCAGCCGCACTGGTCCAAATGGGAGTCCAGCTTCAACAACAAGGCATGGCAAGCGATCGGGTTCGAAATGAAATTCAGCAAGGTCTGGACGAGGGTCGCCAACAACTGGACAGCCCCAACCTGCCTGCTCAGACCCAGGCCAGCATTGATCAATTTGCTGACCAACTGGATCAGGAAATTGCTCAATCACCGCTGGCTGCGCTCTATCAGCAAGACAGTTATCGCCAAAGCAACAGCGCAGCGATTGAAATTCGTACCAAACAAGGTGACGTAATCACCATTCATCTCAGTGCCAACAGTAGCAGCGACCACACCCGCTTGGGGCTGGCCAATGACCGCAGCGCCGCCAGCCTGTACGAATCGGTGCAAGCCAACTCCAGCCAGTTGCGCATTACTATCGAAGGGGAATTAGACGCGGATGAGCTCAAGGGCCTCAGTCATTTGCTGGGCAAAATCAGTGGCCTGGCGGACAAGTTTTTCAACGGCCAGGAGCAGGCAGCCCTGTCCAGCCTGAGCGGATTGCAACTGGATGACAGTTTGGCCGGCTTCAACATGCATCTGCAAAGTGCAGAGCAGACACAGCAAACCATGGCCTATGTGGATCAACGTCCGTTGCCCGGTAGCACGCTGGCGATGGACAATCGCAGCCTTCTCGCCCAGGCACGCGAACTGATTGATGACAGCAACGACAACGCACGCGACACCTTCCGCCAATTGCTGCAAACCATGATTCAGTTAAAACAACAGAATCAACCGGCAGAGTCCCTGATCGCTAACGAAGCCGACGATCGTCGCCTGCAAATCTATGCCTGATCAATCCGGATGATGGATCTACAAACGCCGACAAAATTCTAGGTAGGAAATTTTGAATGAAACGCGAAGGAAGAGAGAAAATATCGATCGGGCCCAACGCACGGATGGACCCGATCAACTGATCTTTTAAGCGACTGACAAAGGCAGCGCTACGAAAAAGAGCAGGATGTACACCAGCAAGAATACGCTAACAGCACCGTTACCCATCTTAACTTCCTCTTTTCATTTTTTTATTCTGCAACATGCTCAGCTAACTTCGTTGAGCGTCCAAAGCGCCAACCTCATAAACTGCATGAAGAAATATCGGGTACCTACGGTACGACGAAAAAGGAAATGCCATCCCTCTTGATTGCGGTAAACCGACCACGGCCCATCGACAGTAACACTATCCTTTCCGCATTGCCAGCAATCACCCTTGTTTTTTTCATGGTGAAAATTTTACCCTGTTTTTTATAGTATTTTTTTGCTGCTTTCTCCCAACGCATTGAGCAACGTAACTATTTTTAAACTCGCTGGTTTAACAAGCCAAAACCACAAAAAAATTAGTTTGTTAGCGCATTGTCAGTCTTTTTTAAACGCGTTAAGGTCAATCCGCTGCCAGCCTTTTCAATCCGTTTTTTAATGCCGGCGGCGACAATCATCACCACTTTTGCCTAACTGTTGTTTGCTAGGCTCACAACCAAGGAGAGCAACATGGGTTCAGGAAATGCGGGCGTCGCAGGATTTCTTTTGGCTACCATCCTATTTTTCTTTGTCGGTCTGCCCATCGCCAACATGTAGTGCCATTCCGCCCGCAGCGCCCTGATGCTGCGGGCTGTTTATTTCCCCTGTTTTCTCCCGCATTGAAATCCCGCCAGCCGGAACGACACCTGCATCGTAAAATTTCAATCCAGCCAAACAGATACGCTGCTACACTGAAAAAAATCCGAAAAAATAAAAGGAGAAGTGAATGATCGCGCCTGCCATATTTACCCAACGATTCCTAGCATGGGTGTTCATGCTTGCTGTCGGGATAAGCCTGGTCCCCTCAACCGCCAGCGCCAATCCGGTCTTTGCACGGCAGTACAATCTGAGCTGCTCCGCATGCCACGCGGCTTATCCTCGCCTGAACAGTTTCGGCCGCAACTTCGCCGCTGCCAATCTGCGCCTGCCAAACTGGAAGGAGCAGGTAACCCTGGACACAGGTGATTCAATGCTGGCACTCCCCAAAGTGACCCCGGTTGGTTTCCGCGTACAAGGTTATGCGCAAACACGTAGCGCCGATGTCACCGACAACACCGGCAAAACCACCCACCAAGGCGACTACGACATTCAGGCGCCGTATCTGATCAAGCTGTTCTCCAGCGCACCTCTGTCTGATGAAATGAGCTACTACTTCTACGCCATGATGGCGGAAAAGGGCTCCAACGGCGAAATACTGGTGGAAGATGCCTGGATGAGTTACGACAACCTGCTTGGCTCGGGCCTGCGGCTGACGGCTGGACAGTTCCAGTTATCCGACCTGATGTTCCCGCGTGAAACGCGCCTCACCTTTCAGGACTTCATCCCCTATCGAATGGCCGGCATCACCTATGATCGTGGCGCACAGCTCTCCACTGATCTCAATGCACCGATTAATGTGACTTTTGGCGTAACCAATGGCAATGGCATCACCGCCCAGAAATCACTCAACAGCGCCGGTTTCAACCGTCCCGATCACACATTTGACAACAACCGCTCCAAAACCTTGTTCGGTCGCGCCGGAGCCTCCCTGGGCGAAGCCAATGCCGGCCTGTTTGTTGCCCAAGGCAAGCGCGACAATGCTGCAGGACCGTCGCTCATAGACAGCCAGGTGCTTGGCCTTGATATGTCGTACAACGTCGACGACAAACTGTTCCTGTTCGCCCAGTTGCTACAAGTGGATTGGAAAGATTTTCTCGGCGCGGGCAAGAGCACGCAGTGGATGGGCGGCTTTGCCGGCGTCGACTACGTGCATAGCGACCACTGGGTATTCTCTGCACTATACAACTTTGCCGACAACAAAGACTTTAAAAACACCGGCACTGTCTACGAAGGGATTGGCCTGAACAGCCTGACAGGTACTGCGTCGTATTATGTCAAACGCAATGTAAAACTGTTACTCGAAGCCAATTATGACTTGTTGGCCACCG
The DNA here is from genome assembly GCA_029884425.1 of Gammaproteobacteria bacterium. Classification (NCBI taxonomy): domain Bacteria; kingdom Pseudomonadati; phylum Pseudomonadota; class Gammaproteobacteria; species Gammaproteobacteria bacterium. Next base: position 17,697 of record JAOUHV010000048.1, on the reverse strand, counting down.
ACACCCGCGACGGTGTGGGCCACGATACCCAGGAGCATTATTTCCTGGTTGGCTTTGACGCCGGGTTCTAAACAAAAAAAGGGGGAGCAATGCCCCCCCTTTTCATTCCGCCCAAATATGATCAATCAACCGTTGCACTTGCCGCTTGCAACAAGCATTTCCATCCGCAGCATAAGTTAACCTTGTCACCTCTTCGACGGTTTTCGCGCCGTTGGCAATGACATTAATCACCACCAGCCGCTGAACCTCATTGCAGACGCACAGATTGCGTTCAAGATCTTGCTTGTAAATATCGGGAAGTTTTTCCAGTGGATTTTTGACAATGGTCATTGCGATTTGTCACCAGGTCATGCACACAATCGATGACACAGCATTCACTCTGGCAAAATAACTTGATACAGCCACCACCCCAGCAAGGCCGCCAATGCCAGCCAGAGCAACACGATTATCACGGCCGCCACACGACTCACCGGTTTACCCTGGACAATCAATGTTTCCGCCCGCGCACGACATTCGGCCATGATATCTACCGGCACCAGTTTGATTGCCAGCATGATACCCAAGGGCAGCAACAGCAGATCATCCAGATAACCGAGGACAGGAATAAAATCCGGAATCAGATCGATCGGGCTAAATGCGTATGCCACCACCATGGCGACAACCATCTTGGCATACCATGGCGTGCGCGGATCTCGCGCCGCAAAATAAAGTGCATAACACTCGCGCTTTAATCGCCGCGCCTGTTGCTTCAAACCATCCAGCCATGCTGACATAAATCACTACGCCGGCGACAAATTCGCGTAGGCCAGCACCAGCCACTTGGTGCCTTCACGGTTGAACTTCACCTGCACGCGAGCGCTGTTACCCTGTCCTTCGTAGTTGAGTAGCACGCCTTCGCCAAACACCGGATGAGAAACCACCTGACCAATATTAAAACCTTCCACCACTGGCGCAAAAGCCGCCGCAGCCGAGGCAGAATGTGGCAGCGAAATTTTTGCCTTGGGACGAATATCCTCGATCAACTCACGAGGAATCTCACGCAAAAACCGCGATGGTGAAGTGTAGTTATCGCGCCCGTAAAGTCGACGATGTTCGGCACTGGTGATGTAGAGCTGACGCTCGGCGCGAGTCATGCCAACGTAGCAGAGTCGGCGCTCTTCTTCGAGACGATCGGGATCATCCATGGAAAATTCGTGCGGAAACAATCCCTCTTCCATGCCGACCAAAAACACCAGCGGGAACTCCAATCCTTTGGCGGTGTGCAGCGTCATTAACTGCACACTGTCGGCGCCAGCATCGGCCTGCCCCTGACCGGACTCCAGCGCAGTGTAGGCAAGAAATGCCGAGAGCATGTCCATCTCTTCGTCTTCTTCGAAGCTGATGTCCTCTTGCGTAAACTGCGCTGCGGCGCTGACTAATTCCTGCAAGTTTTCAATGCGAGCACGACCTTTCTCGCCTTTTTCCTTGCGATAGTGTTCAACCAGGCCGGAACCGTCGATCACATTTTCCAGAGTTTCGTTCAGCTCCAACTCGTCCATGCCTTGCGCAAGATTGTCGATCAGCTGCAAAAACGCCAGCAGTGCATTACGCGCACGGGCAGTCAAACTGCCACCTTGGGCAATTTCCTGCGCTGCATGCCACATCGACACGGCACGCGCACGCGCCAGTTCGCGCACCGGCTGCAAGGTTGCCTCGCCAATGCCGCGTGTCGGTGTGTTCACCACACGTTCAAATGCAGCATCATCGCGACGATTGTTCATCAGCCGCAAATAGGCGAGTGCATCTTTGATTTCGGCACGTTCAAAAAAGCGCAGACCGCCGTAAATGCGATAAGGCACACCGGCGTATAACAAGGCTTCTTCCAGCACCCGCGACTGAGCGTTGGAGCGATACAGCACGGCGCACTGGTTAAAGGCAAGTCCGGCTTCCTCTTCGCGCTTAATCGTATCGACGACGAAGCGCGCCTCGTCCTGCTCGTTAAACGCTGAGTAGTAGCGAATCAGCTCGCCATCGTCACCGTCGGTCCACAACTCTTTGCCCAGACGACCGGAGTTGAACTGAATCAGCTGATTAGCAGCCTTCAAAATATTGCCGGTGGAGCGGTAGTTTTGTTCCAGACGAATCAATTGCGTGTTGGCAAAGTCGCGCTGAAAACGCTGCAGGTTTTCGATGCGCGCACCACGCCAGCCGTAGATCGACTGGTCGTCATCGCCAACGATGAACACATTGGCGGTGCGTCCAGCCAACAATTGCAGCCAGGCGTACTGAATGGCATTGGTGTCCTGAAACTCGTCGACCAGAATATGGCGGAAGCGACGCTGGTAGTGATCCAAAATATCGGGGCGCTTCAACCATAGCTGATGCGAGCGCAGCAGCAGTTCGGCAAAGTCGACCAGCCCGGCGGTTTCGCATGCCTGCTCGTAGGCTTTGTAGATGCTGATCAGGGTTTTCTCGGTCAGATCACCGTGATGCTCCAGATGATCGGCGCGCAGCCCTTCATCTTTTTTGCCATTGATGTACCACTGCGCCTGCTTGGCTGGCCATTGGGTCTCATCCAGCTCCATGCCCTTGATGACGCGCTTGATCAGCCGCTGCTGGTCTTCGGAATCCAGAATCTGAAACCCGCGCGGCAAGCCAGCTTCTTCAAAGTGGGCGCGCAGCAATCGATGCGCAATGCCGTGAAAGGTGCCCACCCACATGCCACCGGCGGGAATTTGCAGCAGCGCTTCAATGCGCGAGCGCATTTCAGCCGCCGCCTTGTTGGTGAAAGTCACCGCCAGCACGCTGTAGGGCGACACCCCTTCGGTCTGAATGACCCAGGCGATGCGATGCACCAGCACGCGAGTTTTGCCACTGCCGGCACCGGCCAGCACCAATACGTTGCCCGATTCGGCGGTGACCGCCTGGCGTTGGGCATCGTTGAGAGAATCGATTATGTAGGTTACGTCCATGGGGCGACATTCTAGCAGACTAGCGCGAGGCATGCGCCGCAACGCAATTCCCGGTACACTAGCGGGAATTTTCGCAACCAAGCCACAAGCCAATGAAAATATTGAATTTCATCGCCGACAACCTGGCGCCATTGACGCTGCTGGGTGCCATTGTGGCGTTTTTCTATCCGCCGGCGTTCCTGATTTTCAAGGACGTGTTCCTTTGGCTGTTCGCCGCCACCATGTTTTCGCTGGGCCTGGTGCTAAAACCCGAGGAGCTGAACGACACCCTGCAACGCCCCAAGGCCATTGCCCAGGGCCTGCTGACCCAATACACGGTGATGCCATTGCTCGGCTTCGTTGCCGCCTGGGCAGTGAATCTGCCGCCGGAGGTCGCCGTCGGCCTGATCATCGTCGCCTGCGCGCCCGGTGCCATGGCCAGTAATGTGGTGGTGTTTTTGGCCGGTGGAGCGGTGGCCTATTCCATCGCGCTGACCACGGTGGCGACGTTGTTGTCGCCGCTGCTGACACCAGCACTGGTACAGTGGCTGGGCGGCGCGTATTTGCCGGTGGAATTCTGGCCGTTGATGAAAACGATTTTGCTGACCGTGGTATTGCCGCTGTTTTTGGGCATGATGACGCGACGCCTGCTGGGAGAACGGGCAACGCCGCTGGTTCTAGCCTCCCCCGCCATTGCTGTCATCGCTATCGTGGTGATTTGCAGTTATGCGATTGCGACCAATGAAAGCCGTCTGCTGCAACTGGGCCCCGCGCTGTTGGGCGCAGTGATTCTGGTCAACATGGGCGGTTATCTGGCCGGCTGGCTACTGGCTCGTGCGTACGGTTTTGATCTGCGCCATCAGGTGGCACTGAGTATCGAGATCGGCATGCAGAATGCGGGTCTGGGTGTGGCGCTGGCGTTAAAGCATTTTCCGCCAGAGGCGGCGTTGCCAGGCGCTCTTTTTGCGGTGTGGTGCGTACTGACCGCTGCCGGTTTTAGCAGTTATCTGCGCAGGCGGCAGCGGCTCAATCCGAGCTAAACCGCCTATTCGATACTGCTGATCAATAACTCGGGAGTACCGAAGGCAACCACTTTGCCTTCGCCTTCCACAAAATAGTGCTCCCAGAATTTACTCAGCGACTGCACGGTATTCATGTCGACAAATTTCTGCTTCTGCGGCGGCAATCCCAAACCATAAAGATAGATCCGCGCCCCATTCCAGTTGGACACCAATCCCTGACGACGAACCTTGTTCATTTCCTTGAGCGTATCCACTTTGCGCACACCGCGATGGCCATAGAAATTGGTCACCGGACTGTTCTCCAGGCCGTCAGAAATAATCAGCACAGCTTTGTCTTTGATGTCACGGTCGAGCATGTACTTGGACAGCGTTTTTAGCGAATTGAAAATTTCTGTCTTGGGCGTTCTGCTATCAGTACCGGCAAGAACTTTCCGCAACGCCTTGCCCAATGCCTCTTTTCGGTCACCAGCTTGCCGCTGCAAGCACTCCTCCAGCAGTTTTTTGTCCGACCAGCGCAAGCTGTACAAATATTTTTCGCTGGGCCGAGGGTCCCACTGTACGGTGTATTCCACACTGGGAAAGTGATCACGCATATTGGCAGAGAATCGCGCGATCTTGATCAAATCGCCCGGCTGTCCCCAGCCGTGAACCAGCTCGGCAATTTTACTCGGCATTGATTTGGACATATCAATGGTTTGGTCAACGATGATGTACAGCGCCCGCTTGGGATGGGTATCAATGCGTTCGCCATAATTGATGTGGCCATAGCAAGTCGAGGTCGCGCCTTTTGCCCAACTGCTCAACGGCAGCAACAAACCCGCAACCAACAACAATTTGAATATTTTTTTTTGCCTCTGCATCCCCACATCCTCGCACGCTGCATGTGTTTTGCAATCATTCAGACGGTGCCACCCACTTGTCGGCATCGAATTAACCTGCAACAACTGCAATCAAAAAGCGCGCCAGAATAATTGGCTCAGTTTGTGCATTTTTCAACTCAAGGGAAATTCCACCGTTTCCACCAAAGACGGCCTCCATCGCCGTCGCGGGGGTTTGCACAACACCTTAGGAGTCGCTATGAACAAGCAATTTAACATCCGACACGTCATGGCTCTGCTGCTGGTTAGCACCTGGCTGGGCGCCTGCACGCACGTAGTCGTGGCTGAGCCACCATCCGGTGAAAATGATTTCGTTAGCAGCGAGGGGCTAAGCGGCAAAGCTAATGCCACAAAATCAAATGAGCGATTGGACAATCGCGCCATTGACCAAGCCGTCATGCAGGTAGCCAATAATGGTGATAGCGGCAATGCCACACCCACTGTCAACGAAAATGCGGCAAAACCCAGTATGCCCGCCGTTGCCGCTCCCGGAACATCCATGCCGGTTCCCGCGCAACCAAGCGCACCGCAACAACAAGCACACGAATGTACCGGACATGACACGCCCTACTTCAATAAAGGCGGCGTCAAATCCGAAGAAGTTAAAATTCGCGCCACCGGTTACGGCGCACCGCCCAAGGCATTTTATTCCGATGCGCAACGTCGCCTGATGTCGATGCGCGCGGCGCAAGTGGACGCCTATCGCAGCCTGGCCGAACGCGTTAAGGGCGTACAAATCTGGGGCGGTACCACCATCGGTGACATGGTGGTCGAGAATGATCGCTTCCGCGTATTCCTCGATACCTACCTGGTAGGCGCACGACTGATCATGCAAACACCGCAAGAAGACGGCAGCTTTGAAGCCACGGTCGAACTGGTCATTGGTCAGAAGATGGTGCAGGAAATGGTGAACAACCAAGTCATGCGCGCACCTAATGAAGACAATTGCGGCAACACCGTACATACCCGTGAAACTCCGCAGCACGTACCATCATCTCGCGTCGCTAAATCCGATTTTTATTTTGATCGGGAGTAATAAAGGATTACGCCATGAAACTGGGTCGCTACTCGTTTGTTTTCGTCCTGTTGCTCAGCCTTCATAACCCGGCTTTTGCATCGCGCTGGGTGGAGGCAACGGGAAGCGCTGTGATCAACCAAGGCGCAGTGCAACTTGCTCGCGAACAGGCTACGCAAAATGCCATTCGCCAAGCCATGATGCAATCCGAAGCTGCAGTGGACTCCACATCCACCATCAGCAGCAACGTATTGGTGATTGAAAGCGCCCGAGTCAATGCCGCCGGCACCGTCGAAGACATCAAGGTGCTCGACGAATGGAGCAAGGACAACAACTACTTCGTTCGCATTCGTGCATTCGTGCCCAAAGACAAGGTGCGCAAACCCTCACCCGCAGCACGCTATCGCAAGAAAGTAGCGGTGATGCAGTTCGAAATACTCGACCGCACCCAGACGCATGATTTACCCAACATAGAACGTGCACTACCACTGGAATTACTGCGTCGGCTTGAATCAACAGACAGCTACATCGGTATTGATGCCACACAGTATCTGGCCAGCAAAAAAACCGCTGGACTACGCATTGACGAACCCGAAGTGTATTCTCGCCTCGCCAACAAAATCGGTGCGCAAATTATTATTTCTGGAATTATTCGCGATATGGGCGTTAAAAAATCCTGGATCTGGCTCAAGGACAGACGCCATCTCGAAGTGGAAATTTTTGTTCACGACGGTTTGTCCGGTGCACGCATCGCCCGCCATCGGTTCAGTGAAAACGTGAAAGAAGGCGATTATTTCAGCGACGACAACAGTGCATTATTTTCCAACGCGCATTTCATGCAAACACCGTATGGCCGTGCGCTGAATACCGTATTGGCCCGTCAGGTAGAAATGGTACATGACGATCTGGAGCAACTGCCATTCACTGCGCGCGTTGTTCAAGTCAACGGCAGTAGCGTTCACTTTGATGCGGGCGGCACGTCACTGGTGAAAGTGGGTGATGTGCTGATGACTTATCGCATGTCCGCAGAACCTTTGCGCGCCAGCAACAAACAGTTTCTCGGCTACGAAGAAACACCACTGGCCGCGCTGGCAGTCAACCAAACCCAGCCCAATTTTGCGATAGGCACTCTGGAAGCAGAAAAAATAGATTTAAAACCCGGCGACATTATTCGATTTGGCTGGTAAAACCATTACACAAAAAACGGGCTAAATAGCCCGTTTTTTTATTTCTGCAGCCTGCGCACTTAACGCATCACGTACGTAATTCTCGCACCCAGCAAATAATTCTGACTAGCCGCATCGAATTCACTACGCACCACCTCAACCTCGGCCATCAAATCGGATGACACCCGCAGCTTTGGGGCGACATGCACTTTCATCAAGCTCCCTACAGGAATCTCCTCACGACAAGTCATCAATACGCCACTGGTACTTAAATTGATGCACGTGGATTCTTCCCAAGCCAGCTTTTGCTCACCATAAATCTTGGCGGCGCAGTTAAGTGGAATCCGCAAATGCCTTCGTCTTTCCGTGTACGATGTTCCTAACGCCATATTCGCCCTCCTAGCTCAAGCGGCCATGACACTGCTTGTATTTTTTACCTGATCCGCATGGACAAGGTTCATTTCGTCCGACTTTACGTCCATCGCGCACAAACGTCTCACCACGTGCATCATCCATCGCATCGGCATCACCATCATCGCCAACGCCTTCACCTGCAAAAGAGTCAGCCTGAGGGTGATTAAACTGCATAGCGGGCTGATGCGCACGCTGCTCGGCAACTCGTTCAATATCTTGCGGCACCTGTGCCTGCACGCGCGCCAATATACTCACCACATCATGCTTTACGCGTCCCAGCAGGGCAAAAAACAGTTCAAACGCTTCACGCTTGTATTCTTGCTTTGGATTTTTCTGCGCATAGCCGCGCAAGTGAATGCCTTGGCGCAGATAATCCATCGCCGCCAGATGCTCTTTCCAGAGCATGTCGAGCACTTGAATAAATACAACCTTTTCAAATTCACGCAATGCTTGCGCACCCGCCAATTGCTCCTTGGCGCGATAGGATTCGGCAAAGTGCTCAACAATGCGTTCACGCAGCGGCTCTTCATACAGAGAGGAATCCGCATCCAGCCACTGCTGAACAGGCAAACGCTCACCAAATTCGTGCTCCAGCGCCTCTTCCAAACCGTGAACATCCCACATTTCATCCATGCTGCCTGGTGCAATATACTTGTTAATCAGTTCATTGATCACATCTGCACGAATCCCTTCGATGGTCTGCGAAATGTCTTCCGCCTCCATGACTTCGTTACGCTCTTCGTAAATGACCTTGCGCTGTTCGTTGGCAACATCATCGTACTCAAGCAATTGTTTGCGCATATCGAAGTTTCGGCCTTCAACTTTGCGCTGCGCATTTTCAATCGCTTTAGTTACCCACGGATGTTCAATCGCTTCGCCACGCTCCATTCCCAGCTTTTGCATCAGACCTGAAATGCGATCAGATGCAAAAATGCGCATCAAATTATCCTGCATGGACAAGTAGAAACGCGTCGAACCAGGATCACCCTGACGACCACTTCGACCACGCAACTGATTGTCGATACGGCGTGATTCATGCCGCTCCGTACCGATAACGTGCAAGCCGCCAGCTTCCAGGACAACTTGATGACGCTGATGCCACGCGGCGGTAATTTCGGAAATTTTCGCTGGATCGGTAATATCCGCCAACTGTTTTTCCAGACTGCCACCCAGCACGATGTCAGTACCACGGCCAGCCATGTTGGTCGCAATTGTTACCGCCCCTGGCATACCTGCATTGGCGATAATTTCCGCTTCACGTTCGTGATGCTTGGCGTTCAACACTTCGTGCTTGATCTTGGCTTTGGTCAGCACGTTAGAAATTCGTTCAGACGATTCAATAGACGTCGTTCCAACCAGCACTGGCTGCTGGCGGGCATAACAGGCTTTGATATCTGCGACAATGGCTTCAAATTTCTCTTCTTCGGTGAGATATACCAGATCACCGTGGTCAGCGCGCACGACAGGACGATTGGGCGGAACAACCGATACTTCCAATCCGTAAATTTCCTGGAATTCGTATGCTTCCGTGTCCGCAGTACCGGTCATGCCTGACAATTTTTCATACAGGCGGAAATAATTTTGGAAGGTAATCGATGCCAGCGTTTGGTTTTCCTGCTGAATCTTCACGCCTTCTTTGGCTTCAATGGCCTGGTGCAAACCTTCTGACCAGCGACGCCCCGGCATGGTACGACCGGTGAATTCATCGACAATCACGATCTCGCCATTATTCACCACGTAATCAACATTGCGCTTGTACAGCGAATGGGCACGCATTCCCGCCGTCAGATGATGCATCAGGCTGATGTTCTGCGGGTCGTATAAACTTTCCCCTTCGCGCAACAACCCCATCTCGGTCAACATTTCCTCGACGCGGACATGGCCTGCTTCAGTCAAAAACACCTGACGCGCTTTCTCATCCACACTGAAATCACCGGGCCCCTCTTCCACTTCCTGCTTGACCAATTGTGGAATCAGTTTATTCACCGCAGCGTATGTTTCAGAACTATCCTCTGCGGGACCAGAGATAATCAGCGGGGTGCGTGCTTCGTCAATTAAAATGGAGTCAACTTCGTCGACCACTGCAAAGTACAATCCGCGCTGTACGCGATCTGCCGCACGAAACGCCATGTTGTCGCGCAGATAATCAAAGCCATATTCGTTATTGGTGCCGTAGGTGATATCCGCAGCATATGCGTTTCGCTTTGCTTCCTGCGTCTGGCCAGACAAAATGACGCCAACTGTCATGCCCAAAAAGCCGTACAGTTTACCCATCGTCTGCGCATCGCGCTGCGCGAGGTAGTCATTCACCGTTACGACGTGTACGCCCTTGCCCGTCAATGCGTTCAGGTAGGTCGCCAATGTCGACATTAACGTCTTACCTTCACCTGTGCGCATCTCGGCGATACGACCACCATTCAGCACCATCGCACCAATCAGCTGCACATCAAAGTGACGCATCATCATGCAGCGTTTGCTCGCCTCGCGCACTACCGCAAATGCCTCCGGCAACATTTCCTCTAGCGCTTCACCATTCTGGTAGCGCTGGCGGAACTCTGCGGTTTTTGCTTTCAATTCCTCGTCGCTGAGTTTTTCGAACTCAGGCTCAAGACCATTGATAATGGTGACAATTTTTCCCAGGCGCTTTAGCTCGCGTTCATTGCGGCTACCAAAAAATTTTCGCAAGACGTTCTGAAACATGAAATTCTTCTATTCTTTCTTTAGTAAAGGGACGTCGATAGGCATAAAAAGAGGGCTTATAGTATGAATAGCCCCCTGCGGCGAAGCAAGTATCTTTGCCTAGAAAATGTGCATAAAATTCAAAAATGGGGGGGAACTTCTGAAATTACGGGCCCCTACTCGAGGGATGCCCGTATGTATTGCATTGGATCGACGGTTTTACCGCTCTTGATCACTTCGAAATGAACGTGAGGCCCAGTGGAACGTCCGGTGGAACCCATCGCAGCCAGCGTCTGGCCTTTTTTCACCGTATCACCCACTTTGACGACGATATCGCTATTGTGCGCGTATCGAGTGACATAGCCGTTTCCGTGATTCACCTCAACCAAGGAACCGTAACCATAGCGTTTACCGGCCCAAGTCACGACGCCCGCAGCCACCGCGATAATTTCCGTTCCTTCCTTGCCGGCGATGTCGATACCATCGTGATGCGCAATCCGACCATTGAATGGGTCAGTGCGATATCCAAAATAGGACGACACCCAGCCCCGCTTCACAGGACGTCCCTGCGGATAAACCTCATCCTGCAGCTCCTGGTTCATCAGCATGGACTCCAAGACCCCCAGCTGCAGCGAACGATGCTCCAGCTGTTGATCCAGGTCTTCCAGCGAGGTTACAAAATCAGCAACACTCATCGTCCGCCCACGCTCACCTGCAGCATCTGACGGACCACCTTGACCGGGATCGCTCTCAAAATCAAATTCGCCCTTGCCCAACTGAGCCTTCTCAATCAGGCGCTGGCCAAGCGCATCCAAACGTATTACGTGCGCCTTCATCTGCCCCATCCGGACAGCCAACGCATTAAGATTCTCTTCGGCACTCTGCCGGGCAGCCCCCAACTCCTGGCGCTGGTCATCCAATTCCTTCTGCATGCCCGACAACAGCACGTTTGGCTCGACGTTATCCACACCTTGCTGCATCCCCCAATACGCGGCACCCGCCACGCTGGAGACAAAAACAGCCCCGATGAACGTCCAATGCAGCCACCCCAAGTGCAACTTGAAGGACCGACCTGCTCTACTGGTTACGAAAACTACACTCATAATTAATGAAAAACTCTCCAATTCCCTCTATGATCAATTATCGTCACCCGAGAGCGCAGCTTTAAAACGTGCCAGAAAAAAAACCTCTACAAATTGCGAATTTGCTCGCAAACAGCACAATTCAGCAGGCACTGCGTCGCGCCAACGTCCTAAAACGACTGGATCGCCTTGTAAAACAATCGGTTAATCCAACCCTACGCGATCACTGCCACGTCGTTGGAATTATTAAAAACTCGCTCGTAGTAAATACAGACTCACCGGCCTGGGCCACCCGTCTGCGCTACCAGCAACAGCATATCCTGTCATCATTACACAAAAATGAAGAGCTGTGCTTCCTGACAGCGATAAGCATACAAGTCACAGCACCGACGGGCAATCAATTTCCTACGAAAAGAAAGGCTTTGGCACCTAGCCCGGAGGCAGCGGCACAAATGTCTGAACTGTGCGCCACCATCCACGATACCAAACTACAAAGAACACTGCAGAGAATCGCCCTGCGGGGAAATAAAAAGCCTTAAAATTCAAGACATTACGCAGACCTAGTGCGCCACAGCCAAGGGCTGCATGTAAGAAATTGGTGCATCCCGCTCGTCTTCGAACGTCACCAACTCCCAACAGTCCTGCTCGACCAGCAGCTTACGCAACAAAGCATTGTTCAGCGCATGACCTGATTTGTAACCATGGAATTCACCGATCAGACTATGCCCCAGCAAATACAGGTCGCCAATCGCGTCCAGCACTTTATGTTTGACGAACTCATCCTCATAACGCAAACCGTCCGCATTCAACACACGATAGTCATCCACCACAATCGCGTTATCGACACTGCCGCCCAATGCCAAATTGGCATGACGCATCATCTCAAAGTCACGGGTAAAGCCAAAGGTACGAGCCCGGCTCACTTCTTTGACAAACGATGTGGTTGAAAAATCCACCGTGGTTCGCTGGTTAGTTTTGGCGAATACAGGATGATCAAAATGAATGGTAAACGATACTTTAAAGCCTTCAAATGGCTCAAATCTCGCGTATTTATCGCCTTCGCGAACTTCGACAGGCTTTTTAATACGAATATAGCGTTTTGGCGCGTCTTGCTCCGCCACACCAGCCGACTGGATCAGGAAAACGAATGGCGCAGCACTGCCGTCCATGATGGGCACTTCTGGCGCACTCAAATCCACATAGGCGTTATCGATACCCAATCCCGCCAATGCTGACAGCAAATGCTCGACAGTCGATACTCGCACCCCGTCTTTGATCAGGGTAGTTGACAACCTCGTATCACCGACGTTATCGGGCCGGGCCTCGATTTCAACAGGCACCGCCAAATCAACCCGACGAAAAACGATACCCGTGTTGATCGCTGCCGGACGCAGGGTCAAGTAGACCTTCTCGCCGGTATGCAGACCCACACCCGTTGCTCGAATGACATTTTTAAGCGTGCGTTGTCTAATCATGCCCCACCAATCCTTACCGCCACAGACGTATTCAAACGGGGAATGTTACCATACCGATGCTACGCTTCCTAGACAATCATCACAAAACGGTCAACTATCCGCCACTAATCAGCCTGACGGCGCAAGAACGCAGGAATGTCCAAATAGTCCATATCCCCGGTTGTTGCTTGTTTTTTGTGCGATTCATAGTCCATCGACGAACTATTGCGCATCACCGTTGGACGATCCAGTACACCATAATCGACTTCGCCGTCTTTCTTCTTCACCAGTTTGACGGGAGCAGGCTCGATTCGCTCCTGCACACCGCCACCAATACCGGTCGCAACCACGGTTACACGCAACTCATCCTGCATTTCAGGGTCGATAACAGTCCCAACCACGACAGTAGCGTTCTCTGAGGCAAATTCCTTAATAGTGTTACCAACTTCCTCGAACTCACCAATGGACATATCCATGCCAGCCGTCACGTTTACCAGAATGCCACGAGCCCCGCGCAAGTCGACGTCCTCCAGCAGCGGACTAGCAATGGCCATTTCCGCAGCTTCGCGGGCGCGATCCTGTCCCCGAGCACATCCCGAGCCCATCATGGCCAAGCCCATTTCCGACATGACAGTACGGACGTCAGCAAAGTCGACGTTGATCAACCCCGGACGGGTAATCAGCTCCGCAATCCCCTGCACTGCGTTCAACAAAACATCGTTCGCCGACTTAAACGCATCCAGCAAGGTAGTGTTTTTACCCAGCACCGTCAGCAGTTTCTCGTTGGGAATAGTGATCAACGAGTCCACATACTGTGACAATTCCTTGATGCCATTATCCGCATACTGCATGCGCTTGCGGCCTTCAAATGGGAAGGGGCGGGTAACCACCGCTACCGTCAAAATACCCAATTCTTTAGCTGCTTGTGCAACCACTGGCGCTCCACCGGTTCCAGTGCCACCACCCATTCCGGCAGTGATGAACACCATGTCCGCGCCCTCCAGCATTTCCATAATCCGCTGCCGATCTTCCAGCGCGGCCTGACGACCCACTTCAGGATTGGCACCAGCACCCAAGCCGCGCGTCACATTGCTACCCAACTGCAACACCGTTTTGGCTGAGGAGTTTTTCAGCGCCTGAGCATCCGTGTTAGCACAAATAAAGTCTACGCCCTCAATATAGGCGCCCAACATGTGCTCAACCGCATTGCCTCCACCACCGCCAACACCGATGACCTTGATCACTGCATTTTGTGCGTATGCATCAACGATCTCAAACATTGCCCGCCACTCCTTTTCCGCCCGATTCTTAAATATTAAATTCTATAAAAATGCTACTGCTGTCGTCTCAGAAATTATTTCTGAACCACGACTTCATCCGCGACAACACGCCATCACTATCTGCCTGCAACGCCTCATCTCCATGAGTCACCTGATAATGGTGCTTCATGGCGTACATCAACAATCCTACACCCGTGGCATGAATGGGATTTCTCACCACATCCACCAAACCATTCACTCCGTGTGGCACACCCAGACGTACTGGCATATGAAACACTTCTTCCGCCAAATCGATCACGCCTTCCATTTTGGAACTACCACCCGTCAGCACAATGCCCGCAGCGATCAAATCTTCCAGACCACTGCGTCGCAGCTCTGCCTGAACAAGATTGAACAACTCCTCATAACGAGGCTCAATCACTTCCGCCAAGGTTTGTCTCGCCAATCGACGCGGCGGCCTATCACCTACACTTGGAACCTCAATACTTTCTTCCGGACTGGCCATTTGTGTCAGTGCACAGCCGTACTTTTTCTTTATTTCTTCCGCGCTGTGTGTCGGCGTACGCAGTGCAACCGCAATATCGCTGGTCACCTGATCACCCGCTATTGGAATCACCGCCGTATGCCGAATCGCACCATCGGTGAACACCGCAATGTCTGACGTGCCTCCACCGATATCCACCAAACACACGCCTAATTCTTTTTCGTCGTCCGTCAGCACCGCATAGCTGGAAGCCAATTGCTCCAACACAATATCATCCACTTCAAGTCCGCAGCGACGCACACACTTGATGATATTTTGCGCAGCACTAACCGCGCCGGTCACAATGTGCACTTTCGCTTCCAGTCTTACACCGGACATTCCCACGGGTTCGCGAATGCTGTCCTGGTTGTCTATGATGAACTCTTGTGGAATCACGTGCAGAATTTTTTGATCCGCCGGAATAGCCACTGCTCTCGCCGCATCAATCACCCGATCCACATCTGCCTGCCCCACTTCCTTGTCGCGAATCGCCACAATGCCGTGCGAGTTCAAACTACGGATATGGCTGCCGGCAATCCCGGCGTAAACCGAATGAATCTGACATCCGGCCATCAATTCTGCTTCTTCAATCGCGCGCTGAATGGACTGAACGGTGGACTCAATATTAACCACTACACCCTTTTTCAAACCACGCGATGGATGTGAGCCCAGCCCGACGATATCGATCTCACCATCAGCGTTGACCTCACAAACAATGGCCACTACCTTTGATGTCCCGATATCCAGACCGACAATCATTCGACTTTCTTGTTTCTTGGGCATACTCACACCGATTTCTTATTTCTTACCTGCTTCGCCTTCAGCTTTCCAGCGAAGCGCAAAGCCATTGGGGTAGCGCAAATCCACCGACTCAATTTTATTCTGGTCATTTTGCAAATACCCCTGATACACCTTCACAAAACGACCAATGCGCTCAACAACATCTCTTCGACCTAACTGCAGAATTAATCCGTTCTCCAGCGTTGCCTGCCACGAAAGGCGCTCATCGACGCGCAAAGAAGCAAGTGCCAGACCGAAACGCTTCAAAACGTCATTTAATTTGTCATACTGTTGCGCCACTCGCGCCTGTTCACCCTGCGGCCCATAAAAATGCAGCGCAGCGTTCTCCAATTCACCATTCACGAACAGCTTGGCATCACGATTGATCAAGCCCTGATCGTTCCAGGTCGCAAATGGCTGCTCTTCCTGAACACGAACACGCAAAATATTCGGCCAAATTCGATCCACCCAAACTACGGCTACCCAGGGAATGGTACTAACCTGCGCATGCACCGCATCAACATCCACGGTAAAAAAATTGCCGTGAATGTTTGGCAATGTCGCCTGCGCAACACGCTGATCGGCAACATGCTCAAACACGCCTTGCAACTGCACTTCAGTAACAGGAAAAACATCTGGTCGACGCAACTGCATACTTGCCAGGACAGCAACAATCAGCAACCCGCTAGCTGCTAAAATTAATGTTGCTGGTTTCCGCCCTGACAATCGCGTCATCTCGTCACTTATCCATTGCCTGTTGCAAAATTCGCATGACTAACTGTTCAAATTTCAGGCCGGCTGCTTTAGCAGCCATCGGTACCAAGCTGTGATCTGTCATACCCGGCAATGTATTCATTTCGATCAACCAGAATTTACCCTGTTGATCGCGCATGACATCCACTCGCCCCCAGCCTTCACAGCCCAGCGCATCAAACGCCTGCCTTGCAAGTTCTTTCAATTCCGCTTCGTCTTGCGCAGCCAATCCACATGGACAATGGTATTTGGTGGTATTGGCCTTGTATTTCGCATCAAAATCGTAAAACGCGTTGGGCGTTTCCAGACGGATTGGCGGCAATACATCCTTGTCCAATATCGCCACGGTATATTCCGAGCCCGTAATCCAGCGTTCGGCCAGTACGCGGCTATCAAATTTTCGTGCATTATCCCATGCAGTTTTCAGCTCGGCGGCATTATGAACTTTGCTCATGCCAATACTCGAACCTTCCCGCGCCGGCTTAATTATCATCGGGAAGCCAATGTTCGCGGTTACATCTGCCAAGTCAGCATCATTTCTCAAATAGCGGAATTCAGGCGTAGGCAATTGCGCGGCTAACCAAACTTCTTTGGTCCGCAGCTTGTCCATGCAAATCGCAGAAGCCAACACGCCGCTGCCGGTATAAGGCAAATCCAACAATTCAAGTGCGCCCTGCATGACGCCATCTTCGCCCTTACGCCCATGCAGCATGTTAAAAACGCGATCAAACTTTCCGTCAATCAACTGCTGCAATACGTTGTCTTTGGCGTCGATTGCGTGCGCATCAACGCCCTGACTCTTGAGCGCCTGCAACACAGCACCACCACTGCGCAGCGAGATTTCACGCTCTGCCGATGACCCGCCCATCAACACTGCCACTTTTCCAAAACTGTTATTGCTCTTAGCCATCCACTCTCTCCGCATCCAGAGCATCGCCAATAATCTTCACTTCCGGCACCAATTTCACACCGTACTGTTTTTCAACCTGTGACTGCACCCAAAAAAGCAGCGTTTCAATTTCCTCGGCGGTTGCTCCCCCCATGTTTACGATGAAGTTTGCGTGTTTTTCTGAGACGCATGCCCCACCGCGTCCAATCCCCTTCAGGCCCGCCGCTTCAATCAAGCGTGCCGCGTAATCTCCCGGAGGATTGCGAAACACCGAACCACAACTGGGCAGCTTGGTCGGCTGGGTTGCGCCTCGTTTTGCCAACAAGGCTTTTATCCGCTGCTTTGCCGCCTCTCCGTCACCCGGAGTCAACTGCAAAGTCGCGGCAACGAACCATTCGTCATCTCTGCCGCTCACATGACGATAACCAACCTCAAATTCCTCTGGCGTGCGGGTCACAATTTTTCCCTGGCGGTTCATCATTTCCACCTGCCGGACAATCGCCCAAGTTTCACCACCGAACGCCCCCGCATTCATCGCCAGCGCGCCCCCCATCGTACCGGGGATACCCGCTAAAAACTCTGCACCGATCAAATCATTGTGCGTACCAAACCTGGCGACTTTTGCGCAGGGCACGCCCGCTTCCACGCGCAGCATATTGTCTCCGACAATATTCATCTGCGCCAATAGCCCAGTGGTATAAATCACCGTGCCGCGAATACCGCCATCACGCACCAACAAATTACTGCCCAAACCAACCCAATAGAGCGGTTCACCTTTAGGCAATGATCGCAAAAACGCCGCCAAATCTTGCAAATCTGCCGGTTTGAAAAA
>JAOUHV010000047.1 GCA_029884425.1 Gammaproteobacteria bacterium | reverse complement strand
CTGGTCACTCAGCCAGACTTCATATTCAAGTTACACCGCGTTACTGCGGCACTTTGTTTTTCTTTTGGCCTGTCAGCAACCTCGGCGTTTGCCAGCGGCTATGAAGTCTGGCTGAGTGACCAGGCCAATACGCAGGGATTCAGTGCAACAAACCCCAACGGCACCCACGGCGGAAAGGTTCGCATTTATGACGGCAACGATATCGACGGCAACAGCCCGCTGAATGCGCCTGTCGTACTCGATGCCACCAGTGATTTGTTTCCAAACGCCCAGGCCACTACCGGCGCCCATGTAACGCGCATTCACGGTATCATGCCCAGTCACGATCACCGCCACATGGCGTTGAATTTTGTGGCCAGCGGACACCTTGGCATCGTGGAAGGTGACAGCAAAAATCCGTTATGCCTTTTCCGCACCACCCTGACCAGCACCGGCCGGCAAAATCACATGAGTTTTTGGACACCCGATGGCAAGCACCTCGTTGTTGCCAATCAAAATGGCCGAATGCTGGAGCGCGTGGATGTAAAACGCAACGCCGGTGGTGAGGCTGTTGAATTCATTTTCAACGCCGATGCCAGCCTGGACCTGGTTGGCGGTGCCGGACGCATACTCGCACAACCCATTGCCGTGGACATGGACACTTCTGACAGCGTTCGCTGCACCGTCAGCGGCAGCGTGGCCGACAACCAAGCCACGACCACCAGCAACGGCAGTCCCAAACAGGCCAGCGGCATACGCCCAGTCAACGCGGCAATCTGCCCGATCCCAACCTCTACCGGCCGGCATACATTTGTGACCCTCGGCGGCGGCGGAATGTTCGTGGTGGATAATCAGGCCACCCCCATGAGCATCGTTGCTGACTACGACACCTCAGTCATCACCGCAGCCGGCTGTGGCGGCGTGGAAGCCGACGGCTTCATGCACATTAACAGCGGCACCCCCGGCCCCCATGTTTCCGAGTTTTCGCTGTATCGACTCAGCACCAACCTGCCACTTGCGCCGAATTTCAACGCCAGCAACACACCTATGCCGGTGGCCAGCTGGCATGATCCGGACAATGGCATGGTCATGCACAAAGACACCAATCGCGATGCCCACGGGTTGATTGCCGTGCGCAACGAACTGACCGGCAAGGCGCGTTATATTCACCAGATGGATCGCGTGCGCAACAATGTGGAAGTGTTCAAGATTGCCCCGCCGTGGAACGATCTGAACGCCCGCCACGAAGGCACTTATGACCTGCGCAGCAGCGGCGTTTGCGGCAGCACCTTGGGCAGCACCACCTACAACGACCCTGCGCCGGATCTGGGCGACATGGCCCCCGGTGGTTTTCCTGACAGTGGCCGGATGTATGTTGCGCTGCGTGGACCATTCCCGCTGTCGGTCAGCCATGCTGCACAGGGTAGCTGTCCTGGACTGGGCATAATCACGCTGTCCGCCGATCGCCGCACCGGCGAGCTGACACACGTGCTGCCGACCTCTGTGCTGGATTTCACCGCAGGAAAAAATCTCAGTGATCCGCACGCGGTTATTGTCCGCAAAAAAAATATTTAAGCCAAACAAAAACAGCCCGGTTTAGCCGGGCTGTTTTTTCTGCAGATCATTGTCTGCCTAGATAACCTGCACATTTTCGACAAACGCATCCTCGCCAATGTCTGACAAGGTCAGCAGGCCGACAAATTCGCCGGGAAACTGGGTGCTGGTTTGCTTGAAAATCACCGAGTAACCATCCTCTCGACGAATACATGCCACCGGTGTGGCCTTGCCCAATGTGGTCAGCAGCGATGACACATCGCACTGGTATTCAAACACGTCCTTGGTAACCATTTCTTTCAACGAATCGCTGAAATAGCGGCTGAATTTATCGTAATCGACATTGTTTGATCCCTCGCAGATACTGTCCCAAATAGGTTGGGCAAATGCAAAAACCTGTTTGTCGGTGAAATACTCGGTTGCCATGATCACGCTCTTTGCCAACGAAAACGCTGATTATGCCCAGCCCCCGGCAGGCTGTCTAATGCACCGCTTGTCGCGGCGACGCAACTTGGCGATACTGCGGGTAACTTTCCGATCACAGACGAATAGCATGACCGAAAAATTAACCGATCCCGCCCTGGCGCAGGCACTGCTCAAACTCAACGAAGACCTCGACGTGCCCTGGAGCATTGTCGACGGCGCACTGCACAAACAGTTCGCATTCGACAATTTTGTGCAGACGTTTGGTTTTATCACCCAGGTCGCGCTGGTGGCGCAACGACTGAACCACCACCCGGACTGGAGCAACCGCTACAAGGTGGTCGAGTTCCACCTCAGCACCCACAAGTGCCACGGCATTTCCGAACTCGATTTTCAACTGGCCCAGCAGATCGAGTCCCTGGCCGGACAATAACAACGCACAAGATGCACTTGGGCGCGTCATTCAGCCAAACGCGCAAACTATTGCGCGAAAGCCGAATAAATCCTGCCTCATATGCAAGTAGTTTTATACAATTACGCTTCCGATATTACCCAAAAGACCCCAAATCATGGCGTTACGCTACGCAATCATCATCGCCCTGGAAGACAAACAAGCCACTGGCTATGAGATCACCAAGTGGTTTGACAATGGCTTGGGGTATTTCTGGCACGCCAGCCACCAGCAGATCTACCTGGAGCTGAAGAAGATGACCGAGGAAGGGCTGGTCACCTTCGTCGAAATCGAGCAGGAAGGCAAACCGGCGAAGAAAATCTACCAGACCACGGCGAGCGGTTTTGCCGCCCTGGACCAATGGCTGCAACTGCCCGTCAAACCGATGCCCGTCAAAGACACCTTGCTGATGAAAATTTTCGCCGGCTCCCGCATGGAACCGGCCATTCTGCTGGCCGAAGTGGAACGCCACCGGACGCAAAATCGCCAACTGCTGGCCGAGTTTCATGAAATCGAACGTTGTTTTCAGCCTGTCGCCGAGAAACCGGTGAAATATCAGTACGCCTATCTCACCCTGCGCAATGGCATTACCTATCTGGAAGGTTGGCTGAAGTGGAGCGACGAAGTCGTCAGCTTTCTGCAGTTACAGGAGCAATCACGTTGAGCGATTTGGTCGCCGCCAGTCTGTACAGCCTGCTGGTCAGCGCCGTCATCCTGTTCCAGATCGCGCTGGCCCTGGGTGCGCCACTGGGCCATCTGACCATGGGTGGCCGCTATCCCGGTCGCCTGCCTGTGGCCGTGCGCATCGCTGTCTTGATTCAGGCGGCACTGCTGGCAGCCACGACGGTGATTGTGCTCTCCTACGCGCAGCTCATGTTCGTCGAGTTACGCCCCTTGGCCGACCAGGCCATCTGGGCCGTTTTGGCACTGACTGCGGTGGCTACGCTGCTGAACTGGATCACTCCCAGTCGGGCGGAGCGTCGACTTTGGGGACCAGTCACCAGCGCGATGCTGCTGTGCTGTATCGTACTTGTCAGCCAGTAGTCGCGCATCGCCCGCAAAACAGCCTCGGCGCGTCAAACTGTCAACACTCCCCACTTCCCCCCGGATTGCCCTCTACGTCTCTGCCAATATCAATTCAACAAGTTAGCGACAAGAATCCATCAATCCCGCACCAGCAGGTCATTTGGGCGCAGAACATGCACTGCTTCAAGTGTGACTAAATTTTGACCTTCGCGCAGTTCCATCGTCCAAATTAGTCCTCACAACGATTCTCAAAAAAATTGCGGAGGAAAGTATTATGCAGGCAAAGTGGATAGCAGCCATCGCCATTGGCGCCATCGCCCTCATCGTCATGCTGGGGCTAAATGCCACCCAGCAAGCCGATCCCCGGTCCAAGGTGCCCTACTCCGAATTTATTGCCAAGGTGAAGCAACACCAGGTCTCCAAGGTCTACATTGATCAGGACACCATTTATGCCCAAAGCGTCGATAACGGCGCGTTCTGGACCTCCGCCCCCAACGATCCCGGCCTGATGGGCGACCTGCTGGCCAACAACGTCGAAGTCAACGCCGCCGCATCCAGCAAAGGTTCGCTGGGCTCGGTGCTCCTGTCCTGGTTCCCGTTCCTGCTGTTGATTGCGGTGTTCATCTATTTCTCACGCCGAGCCCAGGCGGGAGCCGGTGGTGGTGCCGCCAAGTTTGGCCAGTCCCGCGCCAAATCATTTGAAGCCGGCCAGGTAAAAATCAAATTGTCCGATGTCGCCGGTGTGGATGAAGCCAAGGAGGAGGTCGGTGAAATCGTCGATTTCCTCAAGGATGCCAGCCGTTTCACCAAGGTCGGCGGCAACATCCCTCGCGGCGTACTGATGGTCGGTCAACCCGGTACCGGTAAAACCCTGCTGGCCAAGGCCATCGCCGGCGAAGCGGAAGTACCGTTCTTCTCTATCTCCGGTTCGGACTTCGTCGAAATGTTTGTCGGCGTGGGTGCTTCGCGGGTGCGTGACCTGTTCGAGCAAGCCAAGAAAGTCGCGCCCTGCATTGTGTTCATCGACGAAATCGACGCCGTTGGCCGCAAGCGCGGTGCCGGCATCGGCGGCGGCAACGACGAACGCGAACAAACCCTGAACCAGTTGCTGGTGGAAATGGACGGTTTTGAGGGCAACGAAGGTGTGGTCGTCATCGCCGCCACCAACCGCCCTGACGTACTGGACAAAGCCCTGCTGCGTCCTGGCCGTTTTGACCGTCAGGTCACTGTGCCACTGCCCGATGTCAAAGGCCGCGAGCACATCCTGAACGTCCACATGCGCAAGGTTTCCACCGGCGACGCCATTGATGCCCAGACCATTGCCCGTGGCACCCCCGGATTTTCCGGCGCGGATCTGGCCAATCTGGTCAACGAAGCCGCACTGTTTGCCGCCCGCGAGCGCCGCTCCTTCATCGAAATGCGCGATTTTGAACGCGCCAAGGACAAAATCCTGATGGGTGCCGAGCGCCGCTCCATGGTGATGAGTCCGCAGGAAAAGAAAATCACCGCCTACCACGAAGCGGGCCATGCCATCGTCGGCTTGTCAGTGCCAGAACATGATCCGGTGCATAAAGTCAGCATTATTCCCCGTGGCCGGGCGCTGGGCGTGACCATGTACCTGCCCGAAGAAGACCGCCTGAGCTACAGCAAGCGCCGCCTGGAAAGTCAGTTGTCCAGCCTGTTCGGTGGTCGGGTCGCCGAGGAGTTGATCTTTGGCGAAGACGCCGTCACCACTGGTGCCAGCAACGACATTCAGCGCGCGACTGATCTGGCCACCAACATGGTGCGCAAATGGGGTCTGTCCAGCGTCGTTGGCCCCATGGCCTTCACCGAGGAAGAAGGCGCCGGTTATCTGGGACAGCAGTCAGCGGACAAAAATGTGTCTGCCAGCACTGCGGAAAAAATCGATACCGAAATAAAGGCCATCATTGAGCGCAACTACCAGCGTGCGCGCGATATTTTGCAAAAAAATCGCGCCATTCTGCACAGCATGGCCGAGGCGTTGATCGAGTTTGAAACCATCGACAAAGACCAGGTGAATCGTCTGATGCATGGGGAAAAACTCTCCAACAGCAACAGCAGCAGTGGCAGCGGTACACCGCAGCAACCTTACTCCGGCGACGGCGAAGGCCTGTCGCCAGCAATGCGTAGCCAAATCGACCTCTAACCCCCCGATGGGAGACCGGATGCTTGTCCGGTCTCCTTTTTTCGTTCAGTCACTCACCCAACCAACGGCCAGCGCAACACTAAGCGTGGACGAGCACGGATTGCCTCAGCTACCATAGCCCGAGTTTCTATCCGAGGAGATCACCATGCTTAAACGTTTCGCTACACGCTCATTTTTGACCGCGAGCCTGACCTGCTTCTCGCTGTCAGCAGTGCTGGTGCCTGTCTCCCAGGCCGCCGTCATTGGCACGCAACAGTACGCACAAATCAACCAGTCCATCGACAAGGGACAGTTGCAGGCGTTCGTTGCGCAAAATGATGTCAAACAACAACTGATCAGCCTGGGCGTTAGCCCTGAGCAAGTTCAGGCGCGGGTTGACGCCATGACCGACGAAGAAGTCCAGCAACTGGCCGGTCAACTGCAACAACTGCCTGCCGGCGGTGATATTGTCGGTTTGCTGATCTTTTTCTTCGTGTTGTTCGTGATCACTGATATGTTGGGCGCTACGGACATTTTCCCGTTCGTTAAACCTGTACTGAAGTGAAGATTCCACCGCTGACAGCAGCCGTTGGGCGCACCACCTTCGGCTTGCTGTTAGCACTTTGTCTGACGGCCTGTGCACCACGCGTCACCCTTCAGCCCGAAACCATCTCTACCCTGCCCGTCGCAGCCCATGTTGCCGACGTGCCGTTTTTCCCCCAGGAACAGTTTCAATGCGGCCCCGCCTCGCTGGCGGCCATGTACCAGTTCACTGGTTTGCCCATCGACCCCGAAACCCTTAGGCCGCAAATTTATCTGCCGGGTAAGCAAGGCAGTCTGCAAGCCGAAATCATCGCCAATGTCCGCCGCCAACAACGCCTGGCGCTGCCGGTGCAAGCCTCGCTCGATGGCCTGCTGCAGGAACTGGCAGCACATCGCCCGGTGCTGGTGCTGCAAAATCTTGGCTTCGACTGGCGCCCGGTCTGGCACTATGCGGTCGCCACCGGCTATGACCTGAGCACCCAGACCATCACCCTCAACACCGGCGTTACCGCGCAGTACGCCATGGATCTGGCGATGTTCGACCGTAGCTGGCAGCGCGCCAAGCGCTGGGCCATCGTCGTCACACGCATTGGCGACATCGGCGCAACCACCCCGGCACAATCCTATTTCCAGGCGCTGGCCGCGCTGGAAAAAACCACCGCCCCACAAACCCTGTTGCCGGGCTATCTGGCCGGCCAGCAGCGCTGGCCACAGCATTTTGTGTTCGCCTTTGCCGCCGGCAACGCCTATTACCAGCAGCAAAACTGGGCCGATGCGGCCCGCTGGTATCGTCTGGCACTGCAGGCCGGCGACGCCGATCAGCCGGTCGTGCTGAACAATCTCGCCGACACCCTTTCCCAGCAGGGGCAATATTCACAAGCGCTGCACACCCTGGATCAGATCCAGACCACCGACCCGGCCATGCAACAAACCCTTACCCAAACCCGCCGGGAAATTTTGCACGCCCAGGCACTAAAAGATGCGTCGCCCGCTTGCGCTAAACCCTAGTGGGCGGGTTTATTCTCCGCGTCATCAATGATATAACCTCAAATCCGGCGAAGACCGGCAATGGAATGACCACTACCTTGGGGGCACGATGAAAATTATAAAAATCCTCTCGATATTTCTGCCGCTTACGCTGTTAATCTCATGCGCAGCAACCAACGACCAATCCGGTGAAGAAACCGATCCCGGCGCCCGTTCGCTGCTCGGCCAGGTGAAAGGCGATTACTACTTTGCCCCGGACAAAGCCTTCTCGGTCTCCATGCCGCATCCACCGTCGGTATCACGTGATGAAATGTACGAATCCATGCACACCCAGATTCGCGAACTGGACAACGATGATCTCGTCAGCGTGACGTTTGGACCTGCGGCGGTTGATCACAACGAATATCGCATCAGCCTGAGCAAACGCCCCATGCGCGGCGACCAGGAGCGCTTTGTGCGCGATTTGTTTGCGCGCAAACTGGCACAACGCAAGGGCTCCTTCCGCGAGCATCTGTTTGAAAAAACGGACGTCAACGGCAAGCCACACTTCTACGCGGTCTATGATAATCAAACCAGTTATCTGGTGATCAGCGCCAGCAGCGTCGGTGACAACTACATGACTATCGAAGCGGACGTGTTCATCGGTCCACTGTTCAAAAGTGAACCGCTGGATTCGCTGCTGAAGAAACAATGGCAGCGGTTCAATCGCCTGCAAACATCGTTTAGCGCACCGGCCATGGCCTTGCCAGAAAAGCCGTAATCGCCACCGGCGTCACTTGCGATAGATTTTTACAACTTCACCCGGATAAATCAGATCCGGGTTTTTTATGTCGTTGACTTCGACCAGGGCAGGAAACTGGTAGGGGTCGCCCAGGTACCTGGCCGCAATCCCCCACAAGGTATCGCCACTGGTCACCCGATGAGTCACATCGGCCGCTCCCTCCTGAACCAGGGACAACTGATCCGCCTTGGCCTGCACCTGAATACGCAGGCTCGGCGTGTCGATGACCAACCGCTGCCCAGGCACCGCCTGATTAGGCGCGGATGCGGTCATCCAGGCTGCGCCACCCCCAATCACCGCCAATGAGGCCAGCATGGACGCCGTCCAGATCGCCAGCCGACGACCGCTGCCCGCCCGCCTCACCTCAGTCATTGGCTGCGGCGACACAACCTCAACCGGCTCAGGACTCCGTTCAACCGTGGGAAAGGTCACCACCGAGCCAGAAGCAGACTCGGCCACCGAAGGCTCACCAACTCGCGTCCCTACCCTCACCTGCTGTGCCGGTGGCAGCCGCACCACCTTGGCCGAATGCGGAACCGCTGCCGGTACGTATTGCTGGGCAAAATCAAACAATCGTGCCATGCTGGAAAACAGATAACGCTGCCCCTGATGCTGGCATTCAAATAAAAATGCCGGCTCATCCACGGGCCGCCACGACAGGGAAGCGTCCGCCATATCATCCACCGCATCCACCCGAATGGCGACATAGGGGTTAACATGATGGCGAGCGATCACTAACACACCATCACTGGCCGCATCCACCAGACCCAATTTCGGTCGAAGATCGACGGCTGCCGCCACCTCCTGCTGGTAAAGAAACGCGCCCAGCACAAAGGACGGGGTAAGTGGCAAATGGGCAATGGCTGGCGCGGCGATGGTAGCCACCACCTCCTCAGCATTGACACAAATCAGGTAAGACCCAACCGAAAACCGCACTAGCGATACGGCAGGTGTCGTGTTGGACATGGGACGCCCCTAGCAGGACTAACGCCCCTTCTGCATCGGCCAAATAGTGAACAACCGTGGGACTCAGACCGCAAAAACAAAAGATTCCGGGGAATTAACCGGCCAAAACGAGCAAAAAAGGCAAGAAATCCGTCTTTTCCGGTACGCCGGACGGACACGACGGGTTGCTATTGGCAGGAACGCCTCATTAACCGGAATGCTTGGCTTGGGATGCTTTGGGAGCCAGAGATACCACCTTGGGCTGCAAACCAACCGCATCGGTTGCCGATTCCAACTCATCACGCCGGATTTTTTCCAGCAGCGCACAGTCACACACACAACCGGATGAAGCTATCTCACCCGCAGCCGCCTTGGGCTGACGACGATGCCGATCCGAACTGTCACCACACATGTGGACCTCCTTTCGGTGTTACGAATAATAAATACGTAACACCAGAATAGCTGTTCCAGCCACTTTTCGTCAAGCTGATCAACCTAAAAATCCAGACAGCATTTTAGGAAGCAACGCAACCACCATAAAACGATGCGTTCAATAAAAAACAATGCTGGTTTTTCCGATATAGATCAAATATGACGTCGCTAGCCTAACGTTGGACCTAGACCAGGATGTCTGGATAAGAAACTTGCGTTGTGAGTGATGCTTAACGCAGGATGATATTGAACAGTCTCTCATGAAAAATTACTGGCAAAAAAATCTGACGCCCTAACTACAACGCCCAGCCTGCCGAACCAGCAGACTGGGCGCAGTTATCACATCACTAATTTGTATTCCAACTTTCTCGACAAAGGCTGTGCCGCTTGCTGGCGATGCTCGAACATCAGCACTTCGCTTTCTACGTAATGCGGCGCTGTTGCCACAAATGAAAGTGGTTCAACGGATAGCGCATTGCCAAGCAAACAAGATTTATTTCTGGTTTGGCATATAGTGCTTTGCAGATTGGCAATGCCCACGCCGTGATATTCCTGATAGCGATGCTCGATACTGCCACTGAGCTGATCCACACGACCGCGTTGATCCACATCCAGTGCATAATGTTCCTGCACCCAGACCAACTTGCTCATCGCCTCTTTGTATTCACCCAGGTTGAACAGAGCTAACGACAAATTGAACGTGGCAGCAAAAGCGGGCCGCTCTCGTTCTATTTCGTAATAGAGCATGGCAGCGCCTTCGTAGTTATCGAGTCCCCAATAGTAATCTGCAGCTTCCTGCAAATACGCCATGGTCTCATCATCATATGCCGATGAAGAATTTTCACTCGCCAACAATGCTGACGACGACAACAGAAAAAAAGAAAATACAAACCACTTCACAACCAATTCCTCCCTCTTATTCTTATTTTTTTGAGGAGTGCGAATGATAAGTCGATACTCAACAACTTAGTTCATCCAAACCCAACAAGCTGTGGGAACTACCAGATTAAACCATGAGCCATCCGGGCCAGACATCCAAACCGTCCCTGCCCCGCATAAACACTCCCAGTTCAAACAATCACGCCGCCAACTGGCCTTTATTACCTTGCATAACACAGGGAATAGTTTACCTGCCAACAACGAATGCTTCCATACTCACTCAGTCAAAAACAAAATTCAACTGGCAACACTCGTCCCAAACAAACTTTTCCCCTGCAATCAGCGACCGCGCACCCACATGCCTTCTCATTTCAATGAGTTAACATCCAGGCGATTTGCGGAAATCGCCGAACTGACTGGTCCGCAGCCACTTGGATATCTGCCTGACATAGGATGGCGCCCCAACCAGCTTTAACAAACCCTTGTCACAAGCAAACGACAAGCTGGTCGCCGCAAACCAAATGTCATAAAACGTTTTGAGCGACGCACTCAGATAAACATCCACGTCCAGACCAATGTTCTCTTCGCAAACCTGCGCCTTGCCATCGCGTACCAGCACAAATTTCTTCGACGTGACACCCTGATGCTCAATCGAAAACTGGATAGTTGAATTTCCGCTGGGCAATTGACTGACATCCATCGCCCAGGCGAAATCGCGCACGATGGTTGAAACATTCAACTCATCTTCGTTCATCGACTCAAACACCCATTGCATGCCCCATTTTCCCAACTCAGCCAACACGGGGGCCAACGCCATGCCCGCAGGTGTCAGACGATATTCATAGCTACGTTTTTCTGCCGTTTTTTTCTTGAGGATGATTCCTTCCTCCTCCAGCAGTCGCAATCGACTGTTTAACAATGTAGGCGACAACTTCGGCAGGTATTTTTGAAACTCCGTGAAACGTGTCGCCCCCATCAACATTTCGCGAATAATCTGCAAAGTCCAACGCTCACACAACACAGACGTTGCTTTGGATATTGGACAGGCTTCGCCATAATCAAATGTCATTCGTGTAACTCCCTTTCTCGCATGTGGCTATGTTAGTACAAAACATAAACTCCGCGTCACTACAGATTTTGTAGCGGTTTACTACATTTCCTGAACTCCACCGCAACCAGCCCTCTGCCTACACTAGTGCCATACCGTTGATTCAGCGGTTTAACTCAACATCAAGGCTAAAGGAGCTATCAACATGTCTCACAAAAAGAAACTCGTTATCGTAATCACGCAAGGTTTTGACAGCGAACGTGCCAATGTGGCGTGGAGCATCGCCAACGGCGGTATCGCTGCCAATTTTGACGTGACAATTTTTCTGGTGTCATCCGGCGTTGACTGGGTCAGAAAAAATGCCAATGCCGTTGCGCGCATGAATCCACTTGATCCCACCATCAAGGAGATGATGCAGACCGTACTGGAAAATGGCGGCACCATCATGGCATGTCCACCGTGCGTAAAAGTTCGCGGTTATGAACAAAGTGATTTAATGGAAGGCGTAGTACTTGCCGGTTCGGTTGCCATGCTGGACGTGGTCAGCCAGGGCGCATCCACACTATCATTCTAAGTTGGAGAATTTTCACATGTCACAACAAAACAGAAAGCCACAGCCTGAAGCAACAGCGCTAACCTTGGCGGATTTTTACCTCGCTTGGCAAACGCTGAACCATGATGACATCGTGGTTGATGTGCGCAGCAGCGAAGATCATCAACAGGGACACATTCCCGGCAGTCGGAATATTCCGTATGCACATGCATTGTCGCAACTATCATCGGCGCAACCCCCTGGCCATGTTTATCTTCATTGCTACGGGGGTGAAGGTTCAGGCCACATTGCACGTCAACTGGCTGAACTTGGATTTAACAACATCAGCTATTTAGCCAATGCCGGATTTGCGCAATGGCAAGCTGCCGGCCACCCTGTTTCCAGATAAACAAAGCCACGCCAGCCACATGTGATGTGTGGCTGGCAGTTTTTTTGAAATCAATTTTATTGTCGCCCGAAATACTAATTTTTTAATTGATGCGGCCAGCAAAAAATCTTGCGCTGAACCGCTAAATCAACACCCCAACCACTGCGCCCGTCATCAACGTCGCCAGTGTACCGGCGATCACCGATTTGGCACCCAGTCGCACCACTTCAACACGGCGCTCGGGCACCAGCGTGGCCAACCCACCGATCAAAATACCTATGCTGCCGATATTGGCGAAACCGCACAGCGCGTAGATCATGATAATTTCACTGCGCTCGCTCAGTGCACCGACGGGTAACTGACTTAATTGCAAATAGGCAATAAATTCATTGAGGATGGTTTTCACCCCCATCAAACCGCCAGCCACCATCGACTCTGACCAAGGAATTCCCATCAGCCACACCACTGGTGCCATCAGATAGCCCAGCATGCGCTGCAGGCTGATCGCCTCGCCGCCCACCGCAGGCAACCATCCCAGCGCGGCATTGACCAAACTCACCAACGCCACTAACACCACCAGCATCGCGATAATATTCAGCAACAACTGCACACCTTCCAGCGTGCCACGCGTCACCGCATCCATGGCACTTTCTGCCGGGCTTTTCACCTCAAACCGCTTTGCCGCCTCGTCCCTAACCTGCTGCACGCCAGGCACCATCACCAAAGCCACCAACAATGCCGCCGGCGCGCTGATAATCGACGCCGTCAAAATGTGGCCCATGGCTTCGGCACTGACGCTGGACAAAATACTGCCGTACAACACCATCATCGTGCCGGCAATAGTGGCCATGCCGGTTGTCATCAATGCGAACAATTCCGCACGACTCATCGTCGCCAGATAGGGGCGAATAAACAGCGGCGCTTCGGTCATGCCGATAAAAATATTACTCGCCGCACCCAGACCCACTGCACCACCCACGCCCATGATTTTTTCCAGACCCCAGGCAAAACCGCGCACCACCCACGGCAGAATTCGCCAGTAAAACAACAACGCCGACAGTGCGCTGATCACCAAAATCAGCGGCAGTGCACGAAATGCCAAAATAAAATCCGCACCCGGATGGCTGGTTTCAAACGGCAGCGGTCCACCACCCAAATAACCAAACACAAACGACGTTCCTGCCCTTGTCGCCGTTTCCAACGCCAGCAACATCTCGTTCAACAGCAAAAAAAATTCTTTGAATGGCGGCAACTTCAACAACAGCACTGCCAACACAAATTGCAGCAGCACACCGGATACCACCACGCGCACAGGAAACTGTCGCCGCTGTTCGCTCAACAACCAAGCCACACCAATAAACGTGACTATGCCCAGCATCGATTGGAAAACACTCATACCACAGACTCCGTTGTTAACGGCGAAGGAATTGAAGCGATTATAGCGGATGTGTGCAACAGACATACCGCCGCATTGCGGCGGTATTTAATCAGGAGGAAGCAACAGCCAGAACGGCTTAGTGCATGGCCGCTTTGTCTTCTGCCAGGTAGACGTTGTGCGGTATTGTCTTCCAGATTTCCTTGGCCGCTTTTTCGGCCTCGGCATATTCTTGTGGCGTTAGCTTGGCGATAATGATGCGGAGAAATTGCTTGGCATTTTTGTCACCATGCGATGCCGCCAGCCAAAACCATTTCAGCGCCTCGGTGTAGTTTTGCTCAACACCAGAACCCTCGCCATACATGTGGCCGAGGTAATACAAGGCCTTCGGATGCCCCATCATTGCCGCGCGGTAGAAGTAATCTTTGGCCTGCAAATAATCCTGCGGCAAATGGTCTCCACGCGCATACAGCAAGCCTATGTGATAGTTCGCCTCAGGGTTGCCCTGGGCCACTGCCTTTTGCAGCCACGGCAGCGCCGCAGCGACCTCGTGCTGCTTTAAATATTCCAGCCCTTTGACATAGTCTTGGGCACCGGCAAACACCATTTCCGGCGGATCGTACTGCTCCGAGCCAGAGCACGCGACCAACAACCCCAAACTTGCGACAATCAACGCCACCGCAGCGGCAAATCTAACCTTCATGAACTGACTCCTGGTAAACCTGCTAACCAGCACCCACAACCGTTGTGCGCTAACTGGGTCAGTATAACCCAAAACCGATATGGGCTTAATCATTCAGCTTTTATCAAAGCGTTTTACTTGGATATAGCACTTGTAAAATATCCACCTACTCTAACCAAAAAACAGAGCACACCGACCAAATCTCCATATTAAAAATATTTTTAGTTGTCGTATTTGCTTTTTTTCTTTTCCTGCATTACCCTCAATAAACAAGGTGATTTACAAGTACATCACCAGATCCTCCCATCGAAATGGATATCGAGGGAACCCCACTATGGTGGGTGGTAGCCGGCAATCGGTTATGCACAGTCAGGGATGGTTATCTAAGCCTCAAATTTTTCCCTCCTTGCTGTGCTTCACAGAATAACTTTTAAGTTGACGAAAGTTAATGTTAAAACATCGATTAATTGCAAATGTTATATCTATCTAAACTCCAGGAGTAAATTTATGAAAGTTACCTTGCCTTCGTTATTATGTGCGTCTTTGTTTTTTTGTTCTAGTTCGAATGCAGAATCTTGGTCATATGGAAGTGTCCAACTTATTCAAACCAGCAGTGACTTAATCAGAGTTAGATGGGATGGGCCAAGAACCGAGATCTGTGGGACATCGAATGCTGTTGGGTTTGATAGCTCCTCGTTGGGAAGCGAAGGCGCAAAAAGAGCATTGTCTATGGTATTAACGGCGGCAACGACAGGCATGCCAATACGATTTCATCTTAATGGATGCATAGGCGAGCTGCAAAAAGCCATGGACGTGCAATTGTGTGTAAAACCTGATTGTACATATCAATGACGAATGCTCGACTCTGCCATCACCATCTCATCACCAAATGATATAACACTGAATAGGAGAGGCTACATGAAAGAGTTTAGATTGATTTTTGGCATTGCATTTCTTGCACTATCAAATAGCGCTTTTGCATGGGTTGTCAATGGCGTACATTCAATAGACAAATTAGGAATAAATCATGTTCAAATTAATGTAAGCCTTTCTAATGGTTTTACTTGTTTTTTGGATACCAATCACGCCAAATACAAAGAAATGGTATCGCTACTTCATACGCTTTATGCGTCTGGAAAAAAAGGATATTTTCGCTGCACTGAAACGACTAGACAATACAGCCCATGGGAAACCAATGTAACAACATATGAAATACTGGAAGTAACAGGACAAAAATAATTTGCTTTAAAGCAACACCTTTAAACAATACACAGGGATAAACTTTGACAATAATTCAGGGATATTCGAATAGATATAACTAAGGAGTGGCTTATGATGATATTTTTTTCTTCATCTCTTTATTGAATACCGAATCAGATCTTACTTTCAATTCCACTTTAAGAACCAGTCAACAGACCAATTTTAAGGATGGCAATAGATATGAACAAAATAATGCTAATTGCAACTACATTTCTGCTATTCACTGCATCAAACCCTGCTTATTCTTGGGACGGCGACCAAGAAGGCTACATATCAAGGATTGATGTTACAGGTGCCAATAATTTTGGATTTAGAGTCACTTTAGAAGGAAATCCTGTCATGTGTAGTGGCGGCGACAAATGGGCGTACCTGAATGAGACAGATAGCAACTACAAGGTGTACGTATCAGTGCTTTTGGCTGCAAAGGCGCAAAGATCAAAAGTAAAGCTATACACCACCAATGTAAATGTGACTCGCTGCAATATTGGGTACATAGCCGTATTTTAATCCTTCGACATCAAAATATCATTCCTAATAATTTATCACAAAATGACTTTTCATTGAAAGATTTAGATATACACCCTATCAAGGAGAATTAAATGAAATTTTCAAAGATAATGTTATTTTTCTTACTGGCTCCATATTCTACATTGTCAAATGCATCGGTTAATTTGCCTGATCTAGGAGGGAACCCCTATCCAACAACAATCACATACAATGGAATTGTAGACGCCCTTCTGGACGGAAACTATGATCAAGCATTGGCACTAACAGAGAATTTCATATATCAACGAGTAAGGCAGGAGCTAAATAATGAAAAGACAATTCCCATTCTAGTATCACAGATTGCGAAAAGACTAGAAATAATTCTCAACGACAATACGAAAACTAAAGACGATAAATCAAAAGAAATAATTAAAATTATTGAGAATAGCATTTCCGAATACAAAACTTCGCCATCAGGGATCTTGAACATTGAGGTTGGTCACTCTATTGAATACGGAGTAACCAGACTATCTTGGGATAAAAAGATAGAAGTAGACACTTGCGAAGGGGGTGCTGCCGGATGGATATGTGGTCAGACTGATGACTTCACGGGTGAATGCATAAGCTGGACTTTGTACACAGATTACTGGAAAGATTACGTTAGAAAAGAGCCAGATTACTACATTTACCGCATAGTTAACGGCACTGAAACTTTTCTAACAAAACTTACTGGGCGCAGCGAAATACATAGAGAGTCACTTTCATTCTCCCCAGATGTTTTTAAAACAGTAAAGAGCATCTACGATTACGACAGCACTTTCAAATTCAACATACCCGATACACAAGCTTTTTGGTACGATTTCAATTCGGAGTATCGCAACAAAGGGGATAATCTACATTATAAAGTCATTTCTGATAATTCAGCATACAAATACGGGAATTGCGGATCATCTGAGAAATACACTTCAACCGTTTGGGCTGATTATGACGGCGATGGAAAAATGGACTTTATACCAAATGCAGAATATCAAAAATATTTTGCAAAATATTATGGTTGGCTAGTACCCGTTATAACTTCATTAAACTAACACAATCCTCACCAGATAGGAGCAATATACACTAACCCTCGACCCTGTAAATAATTCTGTGTAACTGCCGGGATCAAACGAAATCCTTCTAACGGTCTTCGAACTCGATCATAAATCGATTCAAGGCCGTTTTCCAATCGTGAATAGGCATGGTCCATTTTTTCGAAGCATCCAGGATTAGTTCACCGCCAGACCTTTCAAGCGCGTACAATTACAAACTCTTCACTCAAAAAACCAATCCCAAATGAACAACAACACTCAAGCAATCTCCTTCGGCGAACTCTGGAGCATTCAGGAGTCGCTGCTGCAAGCCTACCGATCGATCTTTATTACCCTTGAAACAGCGATCATCGTAATCGCGACGTTTATATTGTCCAGTGGCACATCCAATGGCTATATAGCGATTCCAATTATCTTGCTTGGCCTCGGTCTTATTCCAATCTGGATGGGCGTCTGCAATGCCAGGGCCCGTGCTGTTGCATTTATTCACTGGCTTATTCAAAAACACGAATCCGGTGAAACCGTAGCATATCCGTATTCGCATTTTAGGCAGTTCCAGCACAACCGCCTGTATAAAAACATTCAAGTCGAAAAAGACCCTGTATTTATTTCGCTAGGCAAGTCGACTACAAGAAAAAGAATGGATGTTCAGTTACCCATGGTATTTGCCACCACGTTGGTAATTCTGTGCGCTATATCCATTGTATCCTTGATCAACTAGCAGACAGGCACTCGCTGCCGTCTGCTTCGACCTGCTCAACCCCTTGGCGAATTCAACCCGGCCAGAATCCCCCGCAACTCCGGCACGCATGATCCGCAATTGGTTCCCGCACGCAGCGTTTGACCTATCGCCTTCACGCTGTTCAACCGCTGCTGCCGCACCGCCTGCTCGATGGTGTTGATGCCTACCGAAAAACAAGCACAGACGATTCGACCAGCATCTACCTCGCCCACGGGCGCTTTGCCTATCAACAAGCCGCGATGCTCTTCGGCAGACAGGGCCGGTTTGGCGAATAATCCCGCCAACCAACTGCGTGGCGGCAAATCATGATTCGGGCCAATGAACACACAGCTTTCAAGCTGGGTGCCGCTCATCCGCACGCCGCGATAGGCGTGTTTTTTCGCGTCCAGATATTCCACCCAATTGATGTCCATGCCATCGCTGCATAACATTGATCGGGCCCAAGCTGGCCAGTTTTCTGGCAACTGCTCGCCGGCAATTTCATAGCGATAATAATTTTCGCCCTGTGCCATTGCCCAATACGATGCACCGCGAATTCGCAGTCGGCGTCGCGATAAAATAAAACCATGCCATTGCGGCTGATAGCTCTCGATGCGCACCGGCGTGTGCTTGAGTTCCGGTTGCGCGGAATAGGGATCAATCACCGCGTTGACCACTGCGCCAACGCGGCCCTCGCTGGCGTAGACGCGATTCCAGTGCATGGGCGCAAACACTTGGCCGCGCACCAAGCCGTGATCAAATTTAACCCGTCCGACCATTGCACCCCAGCGACTCACAAGCCTGGCTAGACCACCCTCGACCAACCCAACTTGCCGCGCATCCTCGGCGCGAATCGCGAGATAGGGTTCCGGGTGGTGATGACTCAATCGCGCCACTTTGCCGGTGCGAGTCATGGTGTGCCACTGGTCGCGTACTCGTCCGGTGTTAAGCGCAAACGGAAAATCATCCGATGTTTTATTTTTGGGGGCTTGTGGAATCACCGGAATAAATCGGGCGCGACGATTATCAGTATAAAACTCACCATCGGCAAACAGGCGAGACGTCCCTTTGCCCTGCCGGATCGGCCATTGCACCGGACGGAGCTCGTTGTATTCTTCATCCGTCAAATGCTGCAATTCACCAATATCAAAATCACGACGACCATGATTGTCATACGCCGATAGCGCAGCGTGTTCGCGAAAAATATCTGCCGCCGATGAAAAGTTAAATCCCTCAGCAAATCCCATCCGCTTTGCCACTTCACAAATAATCCACCAGTCAGCCCGTGTTTCACCCGGCGAAGGCATGAATGCCCGCTGCCGAGAAATGCGACGCTCGGAATTGGTGACGCTGCCATCTTTCTCTCCCCACCCTTGTGCTGGTAGCAACACATGAGCGTAGGCAGCGGTGTCGGTATTTTTCATCACATCTGACACCACCACCAATTCGCATTTTTTCAATGCCTCGATGACGCGATCGGCCTCCGGCAAACTCACCACTGGATTGGTTGCCATGATCCAGACTGCCTTCACTTTGCCTTGTGCAATGGCATCAAACAGCGCTGTAGCAGTGTATCCGGCTTTGCTTGCGATGGCAGGTGATTGCCAAAAATTTTGTACCGCTTGCCGATGCTGAGTATTTTCAATATCCATGTGCGCAGCCAACTGATTCGCCAAGCCGCCTACTTCGCGCCCCCCCATGGCGTTAGGCTGCCCGGTAAACGAAAACGGTCCCATGCCGACACGCCCAATACGCCCAGTGAACAAATGACAATTAATAATCGCATTGACCTTATCCGAACCACTGCTGCTTTGGTTAATGCCTTGCGAATACACGGTGATAACGCGATCGGTGGTAGCGAACCATTGATAAAATGTTTCGACCTCCTTGAGGGAGATCTGGCACACATCGGCAACGATTTGCGTGCTCGCTGCGGTTTCGCGCGCGGCCAGCAGTGCCTGTGCAACACCTTGGGTGTGATTTTCGACAAACGGCGTTTGACACTCACCCTGTTCATCCAGATAGGACAACAAACCGTTAAACAGCATTGCATCACTGCCCGGGCGAAGTGTTAACACCATATCGGCAATGTCCGCTGTCGCGGTGCGACGCGGATCAATCACCACCACGCGCATGCCGGGATTTCTTTTTTTCGTTGCCACCATGCGTTGATACAGCACCGGATGACACCACGCGGTATTTGAACCTACCAACACAATCAGTTGAGCACGCTCTAAATCTTCATAACTGCAAGGCACGCTGTCGGCACCAAATGCACGCTTATGACCAACCACACTGGACGCCATACATAGCCGGGAATTGGTATCGATATTGGCACTTCCGATAAATCCCTTCATCAATTTATTGGCGACGTAGTAGTCTTCGGTCAACAGTTGTCCAGAACCATAAATCGCCACCGCATCCGGTCCATGCTCACGAATGATGCGTTTAAAACCATTGGCAACTTTGTTCAGCGCCGTTTCCCAATCACAGCGTTGACCCTGAATATGCGGATCAAGCAATCTATCCTTCAAATCCAGAGTTTGCGCCAGCGCAGAGCCTTTAGAACACAACCGACCGAGATTAGCGGGATGCTCGCTATCGCCCTGTACTTGCACACCAGTGGCATCGACCGTGGCCAATACGCCACAGCCAACACCACAGTATGGACACGTCGTCGCAATTGTTTTCATCAGCGTATTTCAATCAAATCTGTAAATAGACGATGTCATTTTCCACTTTTACCGGGAAACGTGCAGCGCAGCCTTGATCCGGCGCAACCGCTTCGCCTGTTTCCAGCTCAAGCTTCCAATTGTGTAATGGACAAGTAACTCGCTTGCCGTGAACAATTCCCTGCGATAACGGTCCTTTTTTATGTGGACATGCATCACGCAATGCGAATATCTCATCATTCTCGGTACGAAAAATTCCAATATTTCCTTCTTCTCGCTTAACCACACGCGCGCCTAATCTGGGAATACTTTCGACGCTACCGACTTCTACCCACTGGCTCATAAATTTGTTCCTTCCATTTTTTCAGATGACAGCTGTTTGATCGGAAAATAGGCCTGACGTGCGACAGCATCACTCGCCTCTTTAGCCCAAGGATCAAATCTGAATACCTGCTGTGATTCTTCAAAACGCTGCGCCAGCTCAATGCGGCCCGTATCATCTTCCACAACACGCGACTTCACGTAACTCAAACCAACACGTTCGATCCAGGGTGCAGTGCGTTCAAGATAGTGCGCTTCTTCCCGATAAAGCTGCATAAATGCGGCGCAATATTCCAACGCCTGTTCTTCAGTTTCCACCTTGGCGAGCAAATCCGTAGCACGCACATGAATACCGCCATTGCCGCCCACATGCAGTTCATATCCCGAATCCACACACACCACACCAAAATCCTTGATGGTCGCTTCGGCACAATTACGCGGACAACCTGAAACTGCAATTTTGAATTTGTGCGGCGTCCATGATCCCCAGGTCATTTGCTCAGTCTTGATTCCCAGCCCGGTAGAGTCCTGCGTACCAAAACGACACCACTCGGAGCCAACGCAGGTTTTGACGGTGCGCAATGACTTTCCGTAGGCATGACCTGAGACCATTCCCGCCTTGTTCAAATCGCCCCAGATAGCAGGCAAATCTTCTTTTTTAATGCCGAACAAATCGATTCTCTGACCACCGGTCACTTTCACCATTTTTGCGTTGTACTTTTCTGCAGCATCAGCAATCGCGCGCAATTCGTTAGGCGTTGTTACTCCGCCCCACATCCTCGGCACCACAGAATAACTTCCATCTTTCTGGATGTTGGCATGCGCACGCTCGTTGATAAATCGAGATTGCGGATCATCCTTGGCTTCATTTGGCCAGGCGGCAATCAGATAATAGTTCAGCGCTGGTCGACAGGAGGCACAACCATTTTCAGTTTTCCAGCCCAATGTTTTCATCACTGCGGGAATAGTGGTGAGTTTTTTATCTTTGATCGCCATGCGAACTTCGTCATGCGTCACATCACAACATCCGCACATGGACTTTTTGCGAGGTGCTTCAGAATAATCACCAACCGTTGAGGCTAATATCTGCTCACATAGTTTTGAACACGATCCGCACGAAGCAGATGCTTTGGTATGACTGGCCACCTCTTCCAGCGTAAACAATCCCTTGGTGGTAATGGCTTTGACGATGTCGCCTTTGCTAACGCCGTTACAGCCACAGACCTCCATGTCGTCGCTCATGCTTGATGCGGCACTCGCACCACCATGCCCGGCCTCACCAAAACTGGCCTGACCAAAAATCAACGTATCGCGAAAATCCGAAACATCCGTGCCATCACGCAGCAATTTGAAATACCAGGAACCATCTGCGGTGTCACCATACAGCACAGCACCGTGAATCTTGTTGTCTTTCAGGACGATTTTTTTATAGACACCACGGGAGATATCTTTCATCACCAAATCTTCGGTGGAATCATCGCCATGAAAGTTACCTGCTGAGAACAGATCGATACCGGTAACCTTTAACTTGGTTGAGGTCAGCGATCCCTCGTATCGGCCAATGCCAATCTTTGCCAGGTGATTTGCCGCCACTTTTCCTTGCTCAAACAGGGGAGCAACCAATCCATAAGTCTCTCCACGGTGCTGAACACACTCACCGACGGCATAAATCTTTGGATCAAATGTCTGCATGGTATCGTTAACGATAATGCCACGTTCACAGTGCAAGCCGATCTTTTTAGCCAGTTCAATATTGGGACGAATCCCTGCAGCCATCACCACTAAATCAGCAGAAATTTCCAGACCTGATTTGAATCGTACAGCACGACAACGGTCTTCACCCAGAATCGCTTCAGTCTGGGTTGCCATCAAAAACTGCAGACCCTTTTCTTCCAAGGTTTTTTGCAACAAGCGACCAGAAATATCATCAAGCTGCCGCTCCATCAGCGTGTCGGTCAGATGAACCACGGTAACGCTCATGCCCTGCAGCTTTAAACCATACGCGGCTTCCAACCCCAGCAGGCCACCACCAATAACCACGGCATGCTTGTGTTTCTTTGAGCTTTCGATCATGACATCAACGTCATGAATGTCGCGAAAACCGATAACGCCAGGCAAATCATTACCCGGAACAGGTATCATAAAAGGCGTCGATCCCGTTGCCAGTAATAGTCGATCATACTCAACCTCAAGCCCACCTTCAGAGATGACTTTCTTGGCTTTTCGATCAACATTCACCACTTTTTTTCCAGCGTGCAAGGTGATGTTGTTATCCCTATACCACTGCAAATCATTGAGCATGATTTGGTCGATATTTTTTTCACCGGCCAGTACTGGCGACAACATGATGCGATTGTAATTTCCATAAGGCTCTGCACCAAACACGGAAATGTCGTA
The DNA here is from genome assembly GCA_029884425.1 of Gammaproteobacteria bacterium. NCBI lineage: Bacteria > Pseudomonadati > Pseudomonadota > Gammaproteobacteria > Gammaproteobacteria bacterium. Next base: position 1,670 of record JAOUHV010000047.1, on the reverse strand, counting down.
CATATCCGGTGCAATTTTTAATAACTCCTCAATGGTACGCATGCCGGCCATACCGTTTCCTACCAACACCAATTTCTGCTTCATTGTTTGCTCCGACCAAACCACATAACTTTCGGCTCTAGAGCAATCCATGTGCCATCAACAAAAAATAACCCACATCTATATGCCATTCATCAGCTTACGAGATTCCATCTCCTCTATTTTTAAAAACTTATTTGGAATTAATTGCTTTTCTGCCTCATTGCAGTGCATGCCGCACCACGCTGGAACACAACCACATGCATCACCAAAACTCTTTCAACACATAATCGATCCAAATTTGCGCCTTTTTGGTACAAGCCTTATCAACCTTGCCCATCTATGGTGCTTGTGCAATAAACTCATAAACGAATTTATCTGCCATTTCAGCTAGTTAACAACATGGCATATGCGTTGCTCTGTGCCTGATCAGCACTACTTTTGAGGTAACACATATGACTGGCTCTCGCTTTAATTTGTTGGATTTCAAATCCAGAAACATGCACATGCTGCATTATTCCTGGTTTGCTTTTTTTATGACCTTTGTTGTTTGGCTAGGCTTAGGCCCAATGATGCCATTCATCAAAGAGGCGCTCGCCTTAACAGATCAACAGGCCAAGGCGCTGCTGATCTTGAATGTCGCCATGACCATTCCTGCACGAATCATAGTTGGAATGCTGGTTGACAAATATGGCCCGCGCATTATGTACACTGCGGTATTGATTTCGGGTGGACTTGTGAGCATTGCGTTTGCCTGGGCGCAAACCTATGAACAGCTCGCACTGCTTCGATTTTTATCTGGATTTATTGGTGCAGGCTTTGTGGTTGGCATTCGTTTGATTGCCGAATGGTTCCCGGCAAAACAGGCTGGTGTCGCACAAGGTATTTATGGTGGCTGGGGAAATTTTGGTTCGTTTGGCGCAGCGGTCACTTTGCCATTTATCGCCAGCAGCATCGAAGGCCCTGATGGCTGGCGCGTCGCGTTGACCGTTGCCAGTGTCGCTGCAATTATTTATGGCGTAATTTATTACACCCGAGTAAGCAACACACCAAAAGGCTCGACCTACTTTAAACCCAAGAAAACTGGCGCCATGGAAGTCACCACCAGTGGCGACATTCTTCTATATATTTTGATGAACATCCCACTGTATTTTGCCTTGGCAATTACCACTTGGCAGTTATCTCCCAGCGGATTAAATTTGCTTAACCAAACTACGACGTTGTCCATTTATGCGATCTTGATCATTGTTTACCTGGTTCAAGCCTGGAGAATTTGGCAAATCAATTCTCATCTATTAAAAAAACCGCTGCCACTATTTCAGCGCTACAAATTCAAGCAAGTCGCTATTCTTGATGCCGCCTACCTGGTTACCTTCGGCACAGAACTGGCTGTCGTTTCCATGCTGGCAATGTTTTATGTAAGCTGGTTTGATTTACCCAAAATCACTGCAGCGCTGTTGGCAGGAATCTATCCATTCCTGAATTTATTTGCCAGACCTGCAGGCGGCTGGATCAGCGATCGAATTGGTCGACGTCGCACCTTGCTGATCGTTCTGACAGGCATTACGGTATGCTTCTTGGCCCTGGGTGGTGTCACCAAAGAATGGTCAGTGCTGATGGTTGTTGCTTTAACCATTATCGCTGGCGTGTTT
>JAOUHV010000046.1 GCA_029884425.1 Gammaproteobacteria bacterium | reverse complement strand
CCTGCAGTGTGACCTCTGCCCCCGCGCCTGCAAGCTGCACGAGGGCCAAGCCGGGCTGTGTTTTGTTCGTGCCAATCAGAATGAGCAAATTGTGCTGACCAGCTACGGACGCTCCAGCGGATTTTGCATTGACCCGGTAGAAAAAAAACCGCTCAACCATTTTTATCCCGGCACGCCGATTTTTTCCTTTGGCACAGCCGGCTGCAATCTGGCCTGTAAGTTTTGCCAAAACTGGGATATCAGCAAATCCAGAGAAATGCATTCTCTCACCGACGAAGCCTTCCCCGCCGCTATCGCCCAGGCTGCGGCCAGCAACCATTGCAAGAGCGTGGCGTACACCTACAATGATCCGGTCGTCTTTCACGAATACGCCATTGATGTCGCCAAAGAGTGTCGCAAGCTGGGCATCAAAAACGTCGCCGTTACTGCCGGTTATGTTTGCGAGGAACCGCGCGCCGAATTTTATGCGGTGATGGACGCAGCCAATGTCGATCTCAAGGGTTTCAACGAAGCGTTTTACTACAAACTTACTGGCGGGCATCTGCAACCCGTGCTGGAAACCTTGCAATATCTGAAACACCACACCCAGGTGTGGCTGGAATTAACCACCCTGCTCATTCCCGGCCTCAATGATTCCGATGCCGAGCTGCAGCAGATGACTCAGTGGGTGGTGGAACATCTAGGAGCCGATACGCCCATGCACTTCACTGCGTTTCATCCCGACTGGAAAATGCGCGATCTGCCATCCACACCTGCGACGACTTTGTTCCGGGCGCGCCAGATTGCGCTGTCAAATGGTGTTCGCTATGCCTATACCGGCAACGTTCATGATCAGCACGGCCAGAGCACCTACTGCCATCACTGCGGTACGATGATTATCGGGCGAGATGGATACGTGTTATCAACCTGGAAACTGGATGCGAAAGGACACTGCAGCAACTGCGGCACCGCCTGTGCGGGCCACTTCGATGCTCAACCGGGAAACTGGGGATCAAAAAGACAGCGGGTCAACATGATGGCGCATCGGCCGCAACCCGCATAAACGATTTAACGGAACGAAACACCCATGCTGAGCATGTTCAGTTGCACATCTTCGCTGCCGTTGTAGCGCGACCAGGATAGATTCAGCGAACGGTCACGCAACACATCCATGCCGATACCAATACCGTAATTCAATCCTACAGTGCGAATACCGACAGGCTGGCAGGAGGCCTCACTATCCACACACTGTTGGGCACCCAATTCCATTTGCGACATTCCGCCCAGCAGATAAGGCGACACACCAAACCGTTTGATCGGTTGCAGTTGCAACAACACGCTACCGCGCATGCGCAAACCGCTTTCGTTTTCGGGATCACCAAAACCGGCTTCAACAACCACATTGGTCACTGGCGCGACGTTGACATTACCGCCGATAGTCAGCAGCGCGTCTTCTTCAGTGGGGAGTTGGCCGTATTCCAGGCTGACGTAATCCATGCCGGTGTACAACACCGCAGGATCTTTGGCATGCAGAGGGAAAGCACAGAACAGCGCCAACAATACGACAAGCGAACGCACCATCAAAAAGTTATATTTGCTCGTCACAAGTTTCACGCTAGACAATTCCCTCTGTTCGTAGTCGATGTTAAACATAGAGATACTAGCACAATAATTTGTAATTTCAACATAGACTTAAGGTTAATTACGCGGCCAGTTGATAATCCAGACTGAGCTCAACGTACAGCGGCCCTTCGCTCGTTTCCAGGGTCAATACCGTTGCTTCGCGTTGATTGGTGTGTGGCACTTTTTTGCGTCGCCCCGTCAGCACCACCGGAGATGCAAAACCAATGTCGATGCCGGCTTCGTGTAACGGATGTTTCGCGCCACCGCACACCATGTTGGTTACTTCGCCCACCAGATTTTGCACTTCGGCATCGATTTTTTTCGCCGAGTGCATCAATACCTTTTCGCTCATCGCCAGTGCCAATGGTTTGCTAAAACTCAGCGCCATTGATCCCGCCTGCAACGAGGTCGACATATCGATCACCCCCGTCACATCGCCCAGCGGCGTGCCACGATGCTTCGCCACCTGCCCTTTGAAAACCACATGCACCCCACCCAGCGTGGATAGCACCTGATCCACGGCAGTGACGAAAACCTGTACTGTTTTAGCGTCCATACCCCCTCCCGAAAAGGTTGTCTCCATACATCGGCTCGGCGTTGCCAAAATTGAGATTGTCTGTTTCCGGGGATCTGTCCAATGAACAAATTGTAGCCGCCTGCCGCTTTTGCTAGAATCGCGCGCCCTAAACCCCACTGTGCATTTGTCACAGGGACAGCCTGTGTTAACAATGAGGTTCTCATGCCAAATTCGTCTGTACAAAAAACAACCGCCGACTTTAATAACGCCCAATGGGCCGCTGCCGCGCAATTTAACGAATACCTGTCTGCAGCCAACCCCAAAATGCCCAAAATTGATGTCAAAGCCTTCGATGCCAGCCTGCATCAGAGCGGCCCAACCCGCATTATTCCTATGGATTTGTCCGCTGGCCTGCAAACCGAATACCCGGCCACCACACCCAATTTGATGGGCAATTTCCTACGTATCTGCGCTGGCGACAGCCTGAAAACCTCGGCTGCGTGTACCTCTGAAATGTTCTACGTCATTCGCGGCACCGGCACGACCCAAACTCCTTGGGGCACCACGGCCTGGAAAGAAGGCGATCTGTTCGTCATTCCCACCAATGAAGGCGCACTGCATGCCGCCAGCAGCGATGCTGCCATCTACTGGGTAACTGACGCGCCACTGCTGGCCTACCTGGGTGTTAAACCCGGCGAACAGCAATTCCAGCCAGTATTGTTCCAACACGAAGACATCCAGGCCCGTCTCATGGCCGAATACGACAGCCCGGACGCCCTGCAGCGCAACCGTATTGGCGTTTTGCTGACCAATCCTGCCTGCCCGCTGACCAAAACCATGACCCACACGCTGTGGTCGCTGTATAACATCCTGCCCGCTGGTGCCACCCAGCTGCCGCACCGTCACAACTCAGTCGCGCTGGACTTCTGCGTCACCGCCGGTGAGAACACCTACACCCTGATCGGCAAGGACATCGACGAAAACGGCCACATCATCAACCCGATCAAGGCCATGTGGACAGCCGGTTCGGTATTCGTTACCCCACCCGGCTGGTGGCATTCGCATCATAACGAGTCCGGCGAAAACGCCATCGTGCTGCCGATCCAGGACGCGGGCCTGCAAACCTACATGCAGACCCTGGACATCCAGTTCATCAAAGCGCAGAAATAGTCGTTTTTTCAACGATCAACAAGCCGCACCACACCAGTGCGGCTTTTTTGTTTAATCTCCCCTCAATACCACTGCCTCACTGGACAAATCCTGCCAGTTCATTCAATATTTGCCGCTTATCATTTGGTTTTACAAGGAATTTGGAGAACATTAATGTCTGATTCATGGGATAAGAAAAGCAGTGGCAACGGTGGCTGGGATTTGCCCGAAGGCATGGACCCGATGCGCGTCATGCAAATCGCTTCTGGCTACTGGCAATCCTGCGCGCTGCACGCTGCCAACCGCTTGGACATTTTCAATCTGCTGGATGGCGGCAAACGCAAAGATCTCGACACCCTGACCCGTGAAACCCAATCAGACCGCCGCTGCCTGGGCGCCCTGCTCAGCGCGCTGGTATCCATGGATTTTCTTGACCGCGATGGCGACGTATTTTTCAACAACCAGTTCAGCCAAACCTTCCTCGCCCAATCCAGCAAGTTTTATCAGGGCGGCATCGTTTACATGTTTGAAAACTGGTACGAAGCCTGGGGCGGCCTGTACAACACGGTCAAAACCGGCAAACCGTCTGCGTTAATGCATCAGGAATATTCCGACCAAGAAACCCGCAACTACATGATGGGCATGCACAACCGCGCGCTGTCCCAAGCCGATGTGTTAACCACCATGTTTGATCTGTCTGGAAAAAAACAACTGATGGACGTGGGCTGCGGCCCTGCCACCTTTGCGGTGAAATTCTGCGAAAAATATCCTGGCCTGAACGCGATTGCCATGGACCGCGAACAGAATTTAAAAATCGCCAAAGAAATCGTCGACATGTTCGACATGCAACAACGCGTAAAATTATTGCCCGGCGATTACAACACCGACAGTTTGGGCACAGGCAACGACGCCATGCTGCTATCGTCGATGACCAATCAAGAATCGCCAGAAAACATCAAAAAGTTGTTGAAGAAATGTTACGACTCGATGAATAAAAACGGCGTCATCATGATTCAGGAGCAATTGCTGTGGGCCGACAAAAAAGGTCCGCAATTGGCTGCCCTGATCGGCGTCAATCAAGTCATCAACACCGTGTCTGGCTCATCCTATTCCACCGCAGAAATGGAAGCCATTTTGCGTGAAGTTGGTTTCGTCGACGTCAAATCCGAACAGATGGCACCGCCCAGCCCGTTCATCATGGTCAGCGGCTGGAAACGTTAAGCGCAATCAAACGTGCAAAAAAAAGGGACGCAACAGCGTCCTTTTTTTATTGCCTCTCAACAAAAGAAAAAGCCTCACCAGACGATATAGCAATCAATCGCCGGACTGTGGCCCATGAAATATTTATCAATTACTCTATCCTTCTGTCTCATCATCGCATCCAGTGCTTGCAGCGATCACAATAACCCCAAACTTCCTCCAGGTTTCACCCTTACCCAAACCATGGATAGCCATGATGCCGGCTATTGGACAATATCCGATGGCTGGAGCAACGGCGCCCCGTTTCTAAACGGCTGGTGCTCATCCCAGGTTGGCTTTGCCAACGGCCAGATGATTCTCAATTTGGAAAACACCTCGTGCAGCAGTACAAATTACGCTGGGGCGGAATATCGCACGAATGATTTCTATGGATACGGCTATTACGAAGTGCGCATGAAGGCCGCCAGTGGCGCAGGCGTGGTCAGTTCATTTTTCACTTACACTGGCCCCAGTGACGGCAATCCGCATGACGAAATCGACATCGAATTTCTCGGTCAGGACACCAACAAAATGCAGGTCAATTATTGGGTCAACGGTGTCGAACACCCTGTGAGCATAAATTTGGGCTTTGATGCTGCCGCAGATTTTCATACCTATGCGTTTGAATGGCGTAGCGACCGCATCAACTGGTACGTTGATGGCTCACTGGTGCACAGTGTCAACAATGCCAGTGGCCCGCTGCCTTCGACACCGGGAAGAATCATGGCCAACATCTGGGCATGTGATGCAGTTGTATGGTGCGGACAATTCAATGTCAATGTATTACCCGGCCATGCAGCTTATGACTTTATTGGTTTTCGTCGCTGATCAAACCCAAACAGCCTAAACAAAAACAAATACGCTGGCGCAACCACCAAGGCAGTACACACCATGTCTGCCAACGTGTGGTACTGCTGATAAAACATCAATCCGCCGTACAGCAGCAGCGACAACGACCAAAGCCAAATCAGCCGGCGAAAATTAAAACAGATGAACAACACCAACAGCAATGCAACCGCAGTGTGCGTACTGTAATCCAGCCCCACTGCAGGCCAGATAGCGAACACATTGTCCAAGGCCATCAAACCATAGGCGACCAACGCAGCGAGTAGAAGTTGTCCCGTCAATACCAAAGCGGCTTTCCACTGACGCTGGCCTAACTCACGACCGATGATCAACAATGCCACAACAAATAATATCGGCGTATAGGTGTCCGCAATCGCATCCAGCGTTTGATACGAAGGAACGTTCACCGTTAAGCACTCGGCTCGGTGGATTTTTCTTGTGCAGCTTTACTTAGCGTATTCATTGAACGACTAATTTCGATATCAATGCCATACTCAGATTTCAGTACACCACAAATCGCCGAAAACAATTTGTTGCCCGGTTTGATCGCTGTATAGGGATTTTTGACTTTGTTCCATAGGGGGTTTTCCGGCACCATTGAAGCGATACCCAGTTCATTCATCGCCAGTGCAAACCAGCCAAAGCGCTCAACTTCATTCACATAGCCACGTCGTTTGCTGGTCGACGACAAAACAAGATCCTTGGCAACCTCGCGAACCAGATTCCTTTTTTCTTCTGACAATTTTTCAAACGTATATTTCGCGAAAATCACGTTCATTGCCGCCGCATGTTGTTGCTTGGTGCGAATCACCTTGTAGAGGATAGACAACACCACCACGCCAACAATAGCCATCCAAATCGAATTTGACATGCTCCACCCCGTTGTTGTTTTTATAAGTTCGGCATTATAGCGCGACAGATCGTGATCCAACCACGCCAGCGTCCAGCCTGTTCAAAAAACTTTCACACTGTTCCTCGATATTCAGCCCATCCCAAGCAGCCGCATAAACAAAACAATCCTCCGGCAAGACACCCAGATGATGCGCCACCTGTAATGACTCAACAATTCCCAATCCGTGGCTTGAAAAACGCTCACCCTTGGGTTGCCAGCGTGAATAATGATCAAAATAAATCTCATCTTCCGCGCCAGACAAAAAATCCACCACGATTACCGCACCTGCACCACGAATGGCCGGAATCAATTCCACCATGGGATTAATCAATTTGTGCAGCACATAACCCGAGTCACGCTTTGCCAATTCATCAATTAATTTCCAGCCGAAAGTATCATTACCATAAATGGAACCCACTCCCAGCACATGAATCGGCGCAGACAAACTCATGTGCGTTGAATCTTTAAATCGAGGAAATGGGTTGCGCAGGAAATACAGGGGTCGTAATTGCGAATTACTTTTTCGCCATGAAGGCGTAACGCATCCTCGGATTGATCCAACCCAAACCGGGTCAGCGACAAACGCAAATCTTCCTCAATGCGAGCCTGATTTTGACTGGTGGGAGGAACAATGCGAGCATTAACAATATGACCGTCATTGCCTGTCGTGTAACGTTGCCACAACAATCCCCGTGGAGCCTCGGTACAGCCAAAACCAGTTCCAGCAGAAAGCGTAGTCGCAACAAGTGATGCATGAGACTCCAAATTTTGCAGGGCTTTCTTTGCCGTCAGCATGGCATAAATTATTTCAATCGCACGGGCAATCGTGCTGTGAAACATATTGGCACTGGGGAAACTCAGACCGTGTCGCCGCATCAATTGTTGCAATTCAGCAGGTAGTTTATCGTGATGCAAATTCATCCGTGCCAGCGGCCCCACAAGATAGGGCTTGCCATCCAGCAGCGCGTGAAATGCGGTGGAATGCGGTACTTGAAACTCTTCGATATGATTTTCAAATTGATCGATGGCGAAGCCATGGCCGGCGTTGCTGATAATACTGCTACCAACATACAGCGGATATTCATCCCCACCCATGGCAACACTAACAAACGATTGCTGATCATCCGGCAAATCAAAACTACACAACCAAGTAAGCATAGCCTCGGCCTCATCCAGTCCTTGTTGGAGCAAAGAAAGCATTTCCTGTATTTTGTTTTGATCCGGCATGGAATAAAAACCACCGATGCGAACACCAACAGGATGCACGGATCGCCCACCGAACAATTTAATCAACTGATTACCGACATTTTGTATAAACAAACCACGCCGCACGTGATCCGGGTATTTGGCTGACAATTCAACGACGCTATTGCAACCAAAATAATCCGGTGCTGCCAACAGAAAAATATGCAATCCATGACTTTGAATCCATTCGCCAGCATACATAACCTGTCGCAATTGCACTATCTGCTGATCGGGCTTAATGCTGGCAATTGCCTCAAGAGCATTGACCGCCGACATCTGATACGCCACCGGACAAATACCACAAATTCTGGCCACAACATCGATGACTTCATCGGCACTACGACCAACTAAAAACTTCTCAAAAAATCGTGGTGGTTCGTAGATACTAAATTTAAGATCTGTAATCTGTTCATCCTTGATCAGCAAGGTCAGTGCACCTTCACCCTCGACTCTAGCCAGTGCGGGCACATGAATTTCTATGTGCTTTTCAATCATGGTCTGCCCTCTCACCTGCCTGTCTAAAATCAGCTGAATGACTGTGTATCAAGTGAAAACGATGGCGCCGCTGCAGGTTCGTCAAGCCCAAGCCAGCGAACCGCTGGGAAAGTGCATCGGTATTGATGTGTTCGGCGGGCCCATAACATCCATAACAATCCCGACCAAAAGATGGACAAAGTGCGCCACAGCCATTGTGTGTTACCGCTCCCATGCAGGGGATTTTCATCGCAACCATCACACAGTTATTCTGCTGGCGCTTACATTCCATGCAGACATTTTGTTTATCTTGCCGTGGTCGAGCACCATGCAGAACGCCCGCAACCAAAGCAATTATTTGGTCACTGCTGATAGGACATCCCCAAAGTTCAAAATCCACTTTGACCGATTCGTTAATTGCTGCACTGGTTTTCAATGAGTCGATGTATTGCGGGCTGGCGTATAATTCACCGAGCCATTGGCCGTCGTCATAAATATTTCGCAGTGCCTGCAAACCTCCAGAAGTCGCACAGGCACCGATACTAACCAGCATTTTGCTGTTTTCACGAACACGCTGAATACGCTGCAAATCATGAGCAGTAGAGATACTTCCTTCGACCAATGCAATATCTGCCATCGCATTTTCATTGACCACGCCCGCTTCAACAAAATGCACAATATCCACCAACTTCGCCAACTGAATTAACTTGTCACCCATATTCAATATGGCCAGTTGACAGCCGTCGCAGGAAGAAAACTTATGCACGGCTAAACGAGGCTTTTGCTGCATATCAAATTCCCCGCACCGCTAAATGATCACAAATTTCTGGATAGGGATAAACCGGACCGTCTTTGCAAATAAAATGTGGTCCCAATTGGCAATGCCCGCAATGACCAATCGCGCAGTTCATGCTTCTTTCCATACTTAGCCAGATTTCACTACTGTCTACACCTTGATCGATTAACTGTTCAGCCATGATGCCCATCATTGCCTCGGGACCGCACATCATCACCATGCAATTTTTTTGATCAAAGCGTGCTTGATCAAGCAATGCTGTCAAACGTCCCGTTGCCCAGGACCATCCCGGTACAGCAACATCGGCAGCCAACAACACCTGAACATCAGGCAGCATCGCCCACTGTTCGTAACTTTTTCGCCACAACAAATCATTGGCGTGCTTCACGCCCTGCATAATGACAATTCGACCATACTGCTGGCGATTCGCCATCGCATGATGAATCACCGCCACCACAGGTGCACATCCCAAACCACCCGTCACAATCACCAAATCCCGGCCATGTGATTCGCGTAGCGGCCAACCGCGACCAAACGGTCCACGCAAACCCAATCGATCGCCCACTCCCAACTTGGCCATAGCATCGGTCACTCGTCCTACGGCTTGGATGGTATGGGTAATTGTGGCGCGATCTTCATCCTGACCAACAATGGAAATGGGAATTTCACCAACGCCATGCATGTACAGCATATTGAATTGGCCGGGCATGCAGCGATAATCTGCATTGATTTTGCTGTCGGTAAAACGCAACGACCAGGTGAATATATTAGGTGCCTCCTGGATTCGATCGACAATTTCCACTTCGGCGGGAACAACCAGCGGCCAACTACTCATGAGCAATCTCGGAAAATTCGTTGAGCAATTTCGTGACATCAATCCCTACGGGACACCAGGTAATGCACCGACCGCATCCTGTACACCCTGAGCGACCATATTGCTCATGCCAATAATCAAATTTGTGGGTTAGCCACTGGCGATAGCGATGCGACGTTTCTGCTCGCACCACAAAACCATGAATATAACTGTGATCCGTATTAAAACAAGAATCCCATTGCCGGCTTTGCTCAACATGCTCCAAATCCAGTGAGACTTGCGATGTTTGTGAATGACAAAAACAGCTAGGACACACAGCGGTACAATTACCACAACTCAGGCACTGCTGTGCAATCTCCTGCCACTTTGTATGAGCCGCGAGCGCAGACAATTTCCCTTTCATGAATGGAACAGATCGTGACTGCGCAGTAACTGCTGATGCGCGTTGCATACTGATAGATTGATGTTGATCTGACGTTAGTGAGTCAACAGTCAGCTTCTCGATCAACTGTTCACCGATTTGGCTGAACACAGAAACTGCAAACCCCTCATCCAACTCATCAAGGACAAGATCAGCCCCTTTCACAACCGTTGGCCCATCCCCGGTTGAGGCACAAAAACAATTGGCTGAAGGGTGTGTACAATTCACTGCAATTAACAATAATTTTTCACGACGTTCTTTGTAATGCTGGTCGCAAACCTCACCGTGCAAAAAATGCGCGTCAGACAGCGCAAGTGCCGCCAAATCACAAGCACGCACCCCGATAACTGCCGTTGGCCGCACATTCGACAAGACACTGTCAAAACTAAGTGCCGAATCAGTGCGTATTGATTGCCATAAAACTTCTCTAGGCTTGAAAACCAGCGGTTTCAAACACTGCGCACCATTGGCCCAGGAAAATTGTCTGGCCGATGCCGATGACTGTTCATAGCGGTATTCACCCGCTGCCTGAACATCAAATATCCCCAGGGGAAACTGATCGACATGGGTGACCGGACGATAAACCACCGCACCATCATTCAGGGTCGGGCCTATGCAATCATATCCCTGCAGGGACAGCACGGTTAGCAGGTCCTGCAATTGACCACGGGGAAAATAGCCAGATTCACCAACTCGCATCTCGATCATAAATCCCGTATATTCGATACGTCAGTGTGCACCCAACACCCGCACAAGGTCAATTATTCACCTGCCGAGTTTTGCGTTATACTCCACCGATGTGCCTAGCGATCCCCATGCAGATTTTACAAATCAACGGCGACACCGCCCTATGCTCTGCTGGGGAAGTCCAACGTCAAGTCAATATATATTTGGTTAAGAATCAGCCACTCACCGTTGGCGACTTCTTGCTGGTACACATTGGCTTTGCCATCGAAAAAATTGATCCTGAACAAGCCCAATATAACCTCGCGCTGATTAACGAGGCAAAAAATGCATGAGCTATCTTTGTGTAAAAGTTTGCTCGACCAAGCCAGCCACATTGCTGAACAAGTCCGCGCTCGTAAAGTCTCTCGTATTTCATTGAAAATTGGCGCACTGGCGGCGGTTGACATCCCCCTGTTACAATTTGCATTCGAGCACTCCCCAAAAGAGTCCCGCTTTAGCGAGACAGAATTGGACATCGAGCAATCACCACTCATGATTCATTGCCCTCATTGTCAAATGGATGCGGAGGCTAAAATAAACGATCTTCGCTGCCCGCAATGTGGTCATGTTGGCCACGTATTGAGTGGAAATGAAATGATGATTAGTGGAATGGACTACGCATAAAATGTGTACTGACTGTGGTTGCGCTCTCAGCAAAGAACATCACATAGAACTGTCTCATTCATTGCTTGCCGAAAATCGACTGCAGGCCGAGAAAAATCGAAAATTTTTCCACACTCATCGACTCACTGTAATCAACATCATGTCAGCCCCTGGCTCTGGAAAAACAGAGCTATTACGGAATTTGATACCGCAACTGGCACCATTACACTGCGGTGTCATTGTCGGCGACTTACAGACAGACAATGACGCAAAACGTATACGAACTACGCTCGCGCCAGTAATACAAATCACTACCGGCCATGCATGCCATTTAAACGCACACATGATCAGTGCTGCCATCAAGCAATTGCCACTAACAGAATTGGATGTTGTATTTATCGAGAATGTGGGGAATTTAGTCTGTCCCGCAGACTATGATTTAGGCCAGAATTTCAACATTGTGCTGATATCCGTCACCGAAGGCGACGACAAACCCTGCAAATATCCAACAATATTTCGTTGTGCGGACTTAGTTGCCATCAGCAAAATTGATCTTTTGCCCTACATGAAAGATTTTGATGTTACCCGACTTGGGGTAAATTTGCAGAACATCGGCATTCAGCAGGTACCGATGACGATCTCAGTGGAAGGGATGCTAGACCCAATCGCGTCATGGATCAGAGAGCATCACGAAGGGACGTTGGCAGCGGGAACATCCAAGCCTCCCCATTAAAGCCCTCCCTTTCCCCCACGAAAAGAAAAAGAGAGGTGCAGCGCAACCGGCGCGAATCAGTGGCCTTCGCGTTCTATTTCCTGAATCATTTTATCTATCTGCAGCGACTTGATTCGGTCAATCAACGCGGGATTCATACCAACCCGACTCAATCCATTGATTGTGCTCGTTGACTGTACATCGTCGTAACATTCCGCGATCAATGCTGACACCGCACCAGAAATCCGCAAAAACGCGTTAAATACTCGGAATGCTTTTTCCTTATCTTCGTAATTGGCCACACACTTTGCCAAAAATAACTGCTGGACCCGATTCATTATTCCAAGCATGTACAGATTCTTTACGCCGCGTTTGACATGCAACAGCGCAATGTACCACTGGTGATTCCAATACAGCTGAGTTTTCGGACCGCTTACGATACTGACAATCCAGTGTCTAAGCGTATTTTCCAACTTGGGCCGTTCGCCATCAAAAAAAATCTCGCGAACTTCATCCATGCCATACAGCGTATCGTAAAATTCCTTAACAATATCCTCGGTCCAGCCTGCAATTTTGCTTGATTCGGCATGAAGAATATTCCAATCTTCTTCATGATAATTAATCAGCTGTGCAATACAGCGAAATAAATGATCGGTCTGCCCCACAAACTACTCCCTGCTATCAACCTGATTCCTACGCGTAGGCAAGCCCTGAACCTCGCAGCCCGAGCGAATCAAGCACAATGATTATTTGACGAAACATTTGCTTCAAATCAACTCTGCTATGACATACCAGCGCCACCGTCTTATCCTGCAAATAAAACAGAAACACAAACGGCCAATCTCGTCCCAGCTGATCACCGGAAGTATGCTCCTTGCGGATCAGCAGAGCCATCTCTTTGCCTGGCATAACCTTTTGCAAAAAATGCGAATGCGCAAACCGGACTATTGTGCCCTGAGATTGAGCGGATATCGCAGCAACCGACGCCAAACCTTCAGCATCGACTGCCACGCGACTGGCGTAATCAATCAAAAATCCATCTTTTGTCGCCAGCACCGCACTATTAACGCCTTTAATGCGAACTAATTTTTCAAGCTTGTAATGCTGTCTCATTACTTAATTTACTTACCCAACGCCAGTTTAAAGAGCAGCAACAACTTCATCAATGTGCTTGCGAACGGCATAGCGAATAGCGCCAATCACCGCAGTTGTGTCTGTCTTGATCGCCAAAATGTCATTTTTGGCCGCAGCCATAATGATTTTACCTTGCTTGAATTCAAGCAAATATTGTTCAAGATCACCGATACCGAATTCACGCCCCAGGCTTTCTGCCGTACCAATGGCCGTTGCTACCATCGCACCCAGTGCATCCATGTCAACATTGGCTGTCGCCGTACTCTGAATAACAAATCCATCACGACCGACCACCGCCACAGCGGAAACGCCAGAAATATTCATGAATCCAGACAGAACCTGTCCCAAGTTTTTGGCCATTTACATTACTCCTTAAGTAAAAACTATACTGCCTTAATCAGCGAAATCAGCTCTTCGCGAAGGCCAATTCTATTCCGTGTGACGCGCATCGCCGTTTCTGAAAAACGCAGCAACATCATCGCAATGGCAGATTTTTCCATTTGATTGACTGCATTAATATCATCAACATAAATCAGACCAATTCCAAACTGGTCCAAAACCTCAGCGGTATCGAAGGAAAACAAATTCTCTGAATTGAGTTGTGATGAAACTTTTTCCATCGGAATTGCAGCAACGTACAAGGTACACTTTTGGTGAATACTGATGCGAAACAGATTCAAACCCGATTGCGATCGCAACCCATCAGCACTCAGTGGTGCTGCAGCATTGTTGCCTGACAAAGTCGTCAGAATGGATGCCAACTCTGCGGCACGGGCAACAACTGCGATCTTAATCACAGCGACGCCCTGCTTTGCAGCCGTCGCGGAAAGGCCACGAATATCATCCAGCTCGAACGCACGATGATGTACGCGAACTGACGGAGAGGACAGCACATCAACAATGCTTTGCCGAACTTCTTCGGAAAACAAATGACTCGATTTTTGCTTCAACAGTCGCTGCCGGTCGCCTACCAGTGCATCAACCGCTTCTCTTGCCAAACTCATTGCTGACGCTGCATTTCCAGAATCGAGCATGTCACGTGCTTGTGTGATCAAGTCGCGAATGTGATTCGCCAAGTCATCACTGGATAGATTTTTCACTTTGGTCGGTTGCAAACTCAAGAAGCTGCGCTCCGCCAGCGAAATCATATTTTCGGACTTGTCGACCAATGCTTTGCGCCTAAGCTCAAAATCCCGTTCCCACTGCTGAATCAGTTTGTCTGATTCCTGCAATTGCGACTCGGCTATGTCCCGTTTTCTGTCGTCTTTTAGAGACTGCAGAGTCTTGCCTAACAAACGGGCAATTTGCTTGCGCAGTTTATCGTCCGAATCCAGACTGATCGATTCCAATGCTAAAAAACGGATAAGCTGCGCCTGATACGACAAAACGAGTGTAGAGCGAGTAGTCTCACCAGACTTGCCTGAGAGGTTACCCTGATCAGCGGTTGATGGCGTAGCACTGTTAGCTGTCATTGGAATCATCACATCCGTGATTTTGGTAGCTGAAATCTAATCGAATCATCCCTATGACGTCAACATTTTATACGTATTTATACGGCTTTTTTCCGCCAATGTTTCGTCACACCAGATCATAACCAAGCCCCACAGTAGGCGATATAAACATCTTCGTTATTTTATTCGTTCCATGCGTTATAATGGCGCTGATTCGGAATTTTGCCAAACAGCCAGCTGCCCATGAAAACTGCCGCATACCGAGCATTACCCAGCACCCTCTGCTTCGTTGGCAGCGCGTTGTTTTTCGGTATGAATTTCTCCGCGCATGCCGCCGAAGATAGTTTCACCGATTCAGCTCGGCCGCTGCAGTTAATTACCGGCAACATCAATTACCGTCATCGCCACAGTGAACTGTTCGTCGGCTCATCCCTGAAACAAGTCAGCTTCAACATCAAACAGCACAACAACGGTGCCCATGGAGATTTACAAGCCCAGACCACGGCGTCATATTTTTTTCGCCTAAACTCCCGAGCTTATTTCCTGGATAACAGCAATTTTGGCTCTCAGCTTACCGCAACCGCCAGCACCTACCAGCTTGATGGCAGCGAAACAGATCAGCAGAATCAGGTTCTATCAGAGCACTTGTCTGGCTATTACGCCTACGCTGGCCCCGTATTGTTTTACTTGTATGGCAATCGCTTTCAAACACGATACTTTAAAGCAGGCATCGCCCCTGGCTTAAGCATGGTGAATTACAAAGGCAAGGTCGCACTGAACGCCGACGGTACGTTGCTGGAGGCTGATATTCAAACCCCGCGTGGAGTGGCATTCCAGCCATCACTAAATCTGTTGCTTGAATCAAAGTGGAATAACTGGTCGTTGTTGTTAAGCCATTCATACTACACTCTGAATGGCAAAACCCATGAATTGACTATTCAGGAAAGCGCCGCCACCGTCGCGTATAGCTGGACGCTCTAATTTTCACTGTATTGATTGCTTCTGGCACCATTGGCCGCCAGCAAACGAACCAACACCTCTGAACCACCTGACATCGCATAATCCAATACAGCAACCCCCTTGTTGTCACGAATATTCACATCTGCCCCATTGGAAATCAGAATCCCGGCAATTTCCATATTGGCTCGTGTCACAGCGATAAACAGGGGAGTAAAACCATCATCACTCTTCGTATTGATTTTCGCTCCACGCGCCAACAATGTGCGCACCATCGAGGCATGCTGTGCATTCACCGCGTAATGCAGCGGTGTAAATCCTGCGTCACCGACCACGTTCACATCTGCGCCATTCGTCAGCAGTCGATTCAACTGCTCTTCTTCGTTATTAGCAACAACAGCAAAGATCAAACTGGATGACAATGTTGCCAAAAATCCTTTGGCGGCGGAGTGATCTTGTGCCGCGGCTTTCTCAAACCACTCGTAGGCGCGTACTGGATTTTGGGTAACGCCTACACCACGCATGTAATGCACGCCCAAATCGTATTGCGCCTCTCGCCAGCCTTGCTCAGCAGCTTGTTTCAACCAATGCGACGCATACGCCAAATTACGCTCCACGCCTCTGCCGCGCAGGTACAGCAGTGACAACTGGTATTGTGACTCCGCATGCCCTTCCACCGCTGCCTGTTTTAACAATTCAAACGCTTCAGAAACATCATCGGTTTCCGCCTGGGAAATCTCGTAAATTCCCAATTTAGCCTTCGCTAACAAATGCCCTTCCTTGGCCGCCGATCGAAACAACCGATTGGCTTTGGTTCCCGCTGCCATACCCGTATCGGGTTCCAGCATGGTCGCTGCCTGGAATTGTGCTTCAGAAATATTTTGTTCTGCTGCCCGCAAATACCATTTTTGGGCTGCCACTAAATCTTTTTCTGTTAGGATGCCCGCGTGATATGCCTGTGCGACTTCAAGTTGCGCCTGTGCATCACCGGACTCGGCAGCCCGCTGCAACCACGTCCAGGCAACACCCTGAGATTTTGGTGAAGCATCTTGCTGATACAGTTTTGCTAACTGATATTGGGCCTGGGGCAAACGCGCCTCTGCCGCCTGGCTATACCACCAGCGCGCCATTTCCACATTTGGTTCAACCCCCACACCTTGCTGATACATTTGCGCGACATTGTACTGGGCTTCGACGACACCCAGTTCAGCCGCCTGTTGATAAAAGGAAAATGCAGTACGATAATTTTTTTCCTGCTGCGCCGCATTTGCCTGATCCCAAATGCGCTTTTCGTATTCCACCGTGCTAACACAAGCCACCTGCGTCGCACACAGAACCAACCACAATCCTCTTACAGCGCCAGTCAAATATCGCGACATACGCTGACTAACTTCCGCTGTAATCAAATTGAGTGATCACCAGACGTCCGTCCTTGCCGCTCAATTGCATATTAACTCTGCCAGAAGCCTTCTTGACTTGCGCACCCTTTTTTACGCTGATCTGGAAAACACCTTTGCCGGATGCGTTCCCTGTACCGATATCCCATTGGATATTGCTGAATCGAAGTTTCCTGACACTGCCAGGTTGCAGAGATTCCGACAGCAAGTTTTCCAATTTATTCAGGCGCGAATCTCCCGCCAGCAGTTTTTCAGAAAAATAAGTACGCAGAGCACGCTGATCCCCAACCTCAAACGCCAAACTGAATCCATCCGCAAAATCCAGCAAATCAGAATGGGTAATCAACATCCCCATTGACGGCATAGCCGCCGGGGTCAGCGACATACCTTTCAAATCGGGCAGCACAATGGCTGATGCCGCTGGGGAGGAAGGAACTGCCGCGCTTTTTTGTGCAGCCTCCGCCCGCTTGGCATCAGCTGCTTTGCGCGCTTCCTCGGCTTGTTTGGCTTCGGCCACTTTTCTGGCTTCCTCAGCCTTTCGAGCCTGCTCCACGCGAACCGCCTCAGCTTTCCGTGCTTCCTCAATCCGTTTGGCTTCCTCGGCTTTTTTGACCTGTTCCGCCCGCTTGGCTTCTGCGGCCAACTTCGCTTCCTGAGCTTTGCGAATCGCCTCTGCTCGCTTGGCCTCGGCCAACTTCCTGGCTTCCTCAGCCTTCCGCGCTTCTTCCAGGCGCGCCGCCTGCGCCGCTTTCTCTTCCTGAGCTTTGCGCAATGCCTCTGCTCGGCTGGCTTCAGCCAACTTTCTAGCCTCCTCAGCCTTGCGCGCATCTTCTAGGCGCTTGGCCTGAGCCGCTTTCTCTTCTTGAGCCTTGCGCAATGCCTCGGCCTTCAGTGCCGCTTCTTGCTCACGGCGAGCCTGTTCCAATTTGCTAGCAACTGTCGCCTCGAGTTGTTGCTTTTCGACAACCGCTGACGACTGATCCTTGCTGCTCGCTGTTTCGGCCGGAACCACATTCGCAGCATCCTGTCGCGCCATGGCCAACGCTTCCTGATTGCTGGTAACCGCGAGCTGCCCCTGCGCAGAGATTTGCTCTCCCTGCGTGGACCAAAACAGATAACCGGCCACCGCCACCACGAGCAGCATGACCCCGGCCACCAAGGGCAATTTGGACACGGTGGGCGGCAACATGTGCTCTTGATCAGAAATCGAATCAGCAGTTGTCGCCGGCGAAGATGAACTGGTGGGTTGAGTTACTGGCGTACGGGGCGAAGAAGTGGGGCGGGATTCAAATGGTTTGACGGCATCGACAGGCGGAGCGGCTTCAATATTGGCCACCACCAACTCCAGCTCGGCATCAACAGCGGCGATACGCCCTTCACGCAGTTGCTCCAGCGTCAGGGTATGGCGATCCGCCTCAGACAGCGTTGCATCATCCCCCAAACCAATACTGGCGTAGTAATCGGCGACATCCTTATCCAAAATCTGTTTTAAATAATCTCTTGCTGTGCTCGCCATGCCTACATCCGTTGCTATCCATCACTACATATAGGGATATGTATTCAGCCGCCTATTTTACTGACACGCCCTGATAAATCCAGTCCGTTGGATGCGAGAATTTATCCGAGCAAAATGGTCAAATTACAATATCCAAACTAACCTTCCAGGTTAAAACCCTCGAGTTGCTGTACTTTCGGTAAAAATCTGGCCAACAAAAACTCATACTCCGAGTCACTGTAAGGCTTGGCAGACGAATTTCCCCAAACGGGTTTGGGCCAGCACGTATCGTTTTTATATCTTGCGACATGGTGCATATGAAGTTGTGGCACCATATTGCCTATCGCTGCAATGTTCAATTTGTCCGGCTGAAAGCAGGTTTGCATGGCCAAGCTCAACTGATACGACTCCTCCATCAACTGTAAACGATCTTCCCGATTCAATTGGTAAATTTCAGTTACGCTGTCACGCGCGGGAACCAAAATAAACCAGGGAAAACTGGAGTCGTTCATTAGTAACAGCACGCTAAGCGGAAAATGACCAACAACAAAACAGTCGCGCTTTAAGGTAGGATGTAACACAAACATGACAGGGTCACCTGATCTATAATAGACTGCAAAAATTAGTTGCCCATCATTGTCTCGTGACATGCCAAAGTCAACGCCCATTGACATAAAATCTCTGCTGCACCAATTGCAGACCACCCTACCCGCGGACCAGCACGTCAAAATTATTCATGTCTGTGGCGGTCACGAACGAACCATCAATCAGGCGGCACTTCGACCTCTGTTACCCGCCAACATCGAACTTATAGCCGGTCCAGGCTGCCCGGTTTGCGTCTGCCCTGAACAAGATATCGCCACGGCAATCGCCCTCAGCTTACAACCAGGAATGCGTGTAGTCTGCTTTGGTGACATGCTGCGCGTCCCCATCAACAGCAACAAGCATCTGCCAAAAACATTGCTAAAAGCACGCGAACTTGGCGCGGATGTCCAATTTATCACCTCCCCCATGGAGGTTATTACACTTGCCCAACAACACGCATCCAAAAAAATAATTTTCTTTGCTGCCGGTTTTGAAACCACTATGGCGCCCATTGCCGCACTATTGTCACAACCGTTGCCTGACAATTTTTTTTTCCTTCTCAGTGGCCGCAGAACCTCCCCCATCGTTCGTCATCTGCTGCAACATGAGAAAGCCTATTTTCAAGCCGTCATTATTCCAGGCCACACTTCGGTCATAACCGGCATCGACGAATGGCAGTTTTTGGCACAACAACAGAAGTTGCCGTGCGCTATCGCCGGATTTGAAATTCACAGTTTTATTCGCGCCTGCAATGATGTTTTGCAACAAATACAGCACGGCGACTATCGTTTGAGCAACTGTTATCAAGGCGTGACAACATCCTCGGGTAATGCATTTGCACAGCAACTGATGCAAACCCACTTTTCAGCGGAAGATTCGGTCTGGCGCGGCATTGGCAAAATCAAGGACTCCGGTTACCAGCTTGCGCCTCAACATCAACATCGTGATGCTCGCCAGTTCATGTCGCTGGAATCCATCAATGACGACATGCCCAAAGGCTGCGAATGTCATCACGTGGTCTTGGGGAAAATCTATCCAGACCAATGCCGATTGTATGGTCGTGGCTGTACCCCTACCAACCCTATTGGGCCATGCATGGTTTCTGATGAAGGTGCATGTCAGCTGTGGTGGCGTAATGGTGTGCGTCATCATCGAGCAATCTCATGACGCTTCGCACACAACGGTATGAGCTGACGGGGCAATGTCAGGGAATCGGTTTTCGGCCATCGCTGGCAAGATTGGCGAAACGCCATCAACTCGCGGGCTGGGTAAAAAACACCGTTCATTCCGTGGAACTGCTGCTGCAAGGTAATGATCAGCAGCTCAGCGATTTTGCATCAGACTTGCAGCAGATGTTAAATCAATATGATGATGTGCACATCACTGACATTACTGAACTGGATCACACCAAACTTACCGGTTTTGATATTCTCGACAGCGCCCCCAACCATCCCGGCGAAATTTTTATCACTGTCGATCGCGCCATCTGTCCGGATTGCATCAAAGAGTTGAATGACGGCACCAATCGGCGTCATGGCTATCCTTTTCTCAGCTGTACCGCTTGTGGTCCCCGCTTCAGCATTTTGGAAAAAATGCCGCAAGATCGTAGCAACACCTCACTGCATAAATTTATTTTGTGTGAAAAATGCCAGATCGAATACCACGATATCAACGATCGCAGATATCATTTTCAAGGCATTGGCTGTGAGGCATGTGGCCCCACATTGCGCTACAGCGACTCACATCAAGCAATATCAGGAAACGCAGCCTCACTGCAGGCGGCGGTTGATACACTCCGTCGTGGAGAAATTCTGGCGATCAAAGCTCAGGGTTCCTACCAACTATTATGCCTTGCCAGCGCGGCTGCCAGCATTGCGCGACTTCGACAGAAAAAAAACAGACCGCATAAACCATTCGCGGTTATGCTGGACATCGAACAACAAAATCAAGTGGCATTAACCGCCGAAGATACGGCATTAATCAGGTCAGCCGCATCCCCCATCGTGTTAGCAGCACGCAGTGATTCCTCCACCCTGCCGATGAGTATCGCTCCAGGGCTGCATACGCTTGGCGTTATGCGTCCAACCACCGCGCTGCATCATTTGTTGCTCCGTGAACTTCAGCAACCGCTGGTTGTGACCTCGGCAAATATCACTGACAATCCAAGCTGTATCGACAGCACCGACGTAGAACAGCAATTCGGCAATATCGCTGATGGCTTTCT
The DNA here is from genome assembly GCA_029884425.1 of Gammaproteobacteria bacterium. NCBI lineage: Bacteria > Pseudomonadati > Pseudomonadota > Gammaproteobacteria > Gammaproteobacteria bacterium. Next base: position 4,238 of record JAOUHV010000046.1, on the reverse strand, counting down.
GCACCATGATTTATCCATCCTGCACCGCGTCGATGACAGTGTTTATCAGAGCATTGATCAGCAGCCACGACCGATACGATTAGGTCGGGGCAGCAGTCCAGGCTATCTGTCACTTGAGCACTGCGTGTCAACACCCACGCTGGCACTGGGAGCACATCAAAAAAATAACTTTGCCCTCGCGAATCGTCACCACATCATATTGTCCCAACACATTGGTGACCTGGATAGCTATGCCACGATCGAAGCCCTGCATCAAAGCATTGATGAGCTGGCTCGCCTACACGACATTCAATTTAAAAAAATCATCGTCGATGCCCATCCCCGCTATGGCTATCAAACGCTGCTGCAACATTTTTCATTACCGCAGCAGAAGGTATTTCATCATCACGCCCATGCCAGCGCCATTGCTGGCGAATTTCATCACGAAAAAAACTGGCTGATCTTTAGTTGGGATGGGCTGGGACTGGGTGAAGATGGCACATTGTGGGGCAGCGAAACCTTCGTTGGTCAACCGGGTCAGTGGCAACGTATAGCTTCGCTACGCCCGTTTCGTTTACCGGGCGCAGATGCTGCCAGTCGTGAACCCTGGCGAGTCGCACGTGCATTATTGTGGGAGGCTGGCTGGATTCACTCCGAAGAACAGTCCGAACTGGTGATACTTAAACAGGCTTGGGACAAACAAATCAATTGTCCACAGTGCCATTCCATGGGCAGATTATTTGATGCCGCTGCGGCATTGATCGGCATTTGTTCACAAGCCAGTTATGAAAGCCAAGCAGCGATGATGCTGGAAGCCATGTGTTGCGATGACAACGACGTTGTCCCATTGCCGCTTTATCTGCATCAAGGATATTGGCTCATCGATTGGGAACCACTGCTGTCCGTATTGCAAGATCAGGCACTGATGCGCTGCCAACGTGCGGCAATATTTCACAACTCGCTGGTGGAAATGGCGCTGCAGCAAGTACAAATGTTCTGCCAACAGTACGGCGATAGAGCGATCGGTGTTTGCGGTGGCGTGTTTCAAAACAGGCGATTAAGCGAAATGCTGATAAACCGATTGCGTCAAGCAGGATTCCGCGCCTATTATCCCAAGAAAATTCCGATCAATGACGCCGGACTTGCCTTTGGACAAATCATCGAAGCTAACGCACACGACGCCCGGTGAGTTCATCACCCTCAGTCAGGGCAACGGTGGCACTCACAGTCAGGCGTTAATCAAAAACGTCATCGCATCCGCCTTGCGTCAGCCACCCAATCTTGAAATGGATGCAGCACCGCTGCCTGCGCTGACAGGTCCACTGTACATGAGCAGCGATAGCTACACCGTGCAACCGCTATTTTTTCCAGGGGGCAGCATCGGCTCGCTTGCCATCCACGGCACAGTCAATGACCTCGCCGTTGCCGGCGCGAAGGCACGCGCACTCTCCCTTGCCCTGATCATTGAAGAAGGTTTTCCATTAGCCGATTTGCGCCAGATTTTAAGCGATTTGTCTGCCGTGGTGGAACAAACTCAAGTACAAATTCTGTGCGGTGACACCAAGGTCGTACCCCGCGGCCAAGGCAGTGGCGTGTATCTCAACACCACCGGGATCGGTGAAAAAATACTCCCCCAATCGCTGGGCATGGAGCACATTCGCCCCGGCGATGTCATTGTCGCCAGCGGTCCCATTGGCGATCATGGCGCGACCGTACTCATGGCGCGAGAAGAGTTTGGCCTGAGCAGCCAGTTGCAGTCGGACTGTGCCAGCGTATTCCCTCTGGTTGAATGTCTCAGCGAGTTAGACGGACTGCGCTTTATGCGTGACCCAACGCGCGGCGGCCTGGCCAGTGTCATGTATGAAATTTTCCAGGCCACCCATTTGGGTATCGTTCTGCAGCAAAACCACATTCCACTGCGTATGGAAGTCCGTAGTTTTTGTGAAATTCTGGGACTGGAGCCCTGGCATCTGGCCTGCGAGGGCCGCGTCATCGCCGTGATCGCCGCTCAACAAGCCGATGCGCTGTTAAAACGCTGGCAAATGCATCCCTTGGGCGAGATGGCCGAAATCATTGGCGAAATTTCAGCCAAAACTCACCCGCCATTGCTGCAAACGCCACTGGGCGGACAACGAATTTTGCCACCACTGGAAGATGACCCTATGCCCAGGATATGTTAGGGTTAGGCAAAATTTACCGGCTGTCCAACCAACCGACGTTGACCACAGGATTACCAACACATGAGTCAAACTTCACAGAACTTTACGCTGGCCTATTATTCCGGCAATCGCAAAACCGGCTCCATTGCCATCCTGAGCCGTGACCATGGCAAGCTGAATGTCAAAGCCCTGCCGATTGAAGCCGAAAGCGCACTGGAAAAAAATCTGAAGCCTATCTTTGTTGGCCTCACGGAAACCCACCAGGTCATCACCCTGGATCCCAAATCAAAAGAACTGCGTTTTGGTAATGCTTTCCCTACCGATGCTTTCGCCGCTCACATTTATTCCGATCCTAAATCTGGCCGCGATTGGTTGATGAACGACGGCGACAAAGAAACCGGCAATGACACGCTAAACTGTGGCGACAAAGGCTCGTCCGTCACCGTCATCGAAAATAGCAACTCCAGCCAGGCAAAGTATCTGGCAACGATCTGTGTTGGCCGCGGTCATCATCAGGCAACATTCAGCTATCCATCCGCGCAAAAACCGAATGTTCCCCAGCAGGCTTACATCAGCAACCTGAAAGACGGCACCCTGTCTGTCATTGACAATGATCCCAACAGTGCCAACTATTTGCGCGTTATCGCCACCATCAATCTGGGCGAAGCCGACAAGGAAGAATCTGGCAAAATCGACGTACCCAATAATTCCTTTCCTCATGGTCTGGCCTACTCGCCAATCAGTGGCAAAATCTACAATCTCAACAACGGCTACGGAACAGTTGCCGTCATTGATCCCGCCACACACCAGATTGAGGAGCGTTTTGCGTTCAAAGGTCATAGCAACCTGTTTGTTTCACCTTCAGGACGCTACATCATTGGCCGTGGCGCTGATCGTAAAACCAATGCAGCCCATGTGTTCGCCAAGATGGCGGTGTACGATGTGGTTGAGAAAAAAGTCACTGACAGCATCAACCTGCAGGACATTTACATCAGCAAATATTTCTTCAATCCGGAAGGAAGCAAGTTGTATTTAACAACATCGGCTTCCGGCAATGATGAACAAACCGCCAACTGCAAAGCCAGTACGGTTTTGTCTTTCGACATGAACGCTCTGCCCAAACTCGTATTGCTTAACGAATGCGATCTTGGTTCACCGACAGGCACTTTGGATTTCCTACAGACACAAGGCAAAACCAGTCATGTTTTTGCCTCCAATGCGGAGCAAGGCGAGATTGTTATCCTGGATGGAAAATCGGACAACGTCATTGAACGAGTTAAAGCCGGCGAATCCGTTCCGCATTCCAGACTCTGGCTGCTGAAGTAAAAAAACGGAGCCTTTGCAATAAAGGCTCCGCTTGATTTCAAAGAAGAACAGCGTTACTTGATGCTTTCGTTTGCCACCCGGGCGAGATAATCCAGCACTTGTTTGCTGGCCGCTTCAATATCACGGTAGATCTGATTAATCTCTTCCAACGCAGCGGCATCTTCACTCCAGCCGTCACGTTGCAAATATTCCATGACGCTAATAACCAACTGGTGAAACTCCGCATGCGGCTGCTCCAAATCATGAAATGCATGTGACTTGGAATACAATTCTTTCTTGTCTTCATAGGACTTGCCCAAACGACAGTGGTTATGATCAATGCTGGAAGCCTCCCACTCATCCGAGCCGGGACCCGCTTCAATCAAACGATAGGCATTTTGTTTATAAATAACGTGATCCATTTCCATCAGAGTGGAGAAACAAATATCTCTGGCTTGCACCAGGCGAATAGCCGAATCCTTAGACGATTGTAAAAATCCTTTCAGGTCACCTTCAAAATTCCCAATCACAACGGTTGATTCCGTAGAAATCTGCTTCATTTGTACCGAACGCTGATTCATCGTTTCGGTATCTTGCACAAACGCCTGCATCACCTGGGTAATTTCCATCGTCGCGTTTTTGGTGATATTGGCCAAATTACGAACTTCGTCAGCAACCACCGCAAACCCACGCCCCTGATCGCCTGCACGTGCGGCTTCAATGGCAGCGTTTAACGCCAGCAGATTGGTTTGCTCTGCAATTTTGGTAATCATCTCCACAACTCTGGAAACTTCT
>JAOUHV010000045.1 GCA_029884425.1 Gammaproteobacteria bacterium | reverse complement strand
GCCGGTCCGCCCACACGCCAAGTGGTGTGTTCAGACATCGGCTCATTCAGCAACAACTCGCCACGAAACTGTTTGCTACCATGCACGCCACCACCATTCGTCTCCCCCTGAGACAAAAAGCGATACAGATAGCTCATCGCATGTTTCACGCACGCTTCTCCTGCAACGAAACCAGCATCGCCGGAACTCGACCAACATCGCCCGCGCCCATCACCATCAACACGTCACCATCAAGCAGCACATGCGACAACAAATCTGGCAGATGCTCCTTGTCTTCGACAAAAACCGGCTCTGTCTTGCCCGTCAGTCGAATCGCTCGCATCAAGGCGCGGCCATCTGCCCCAGGAATGGGTGTCTCGCCTGCCGCATAAACTTCAAGCAACAGCAATAAATCCGAATCGGAAAGCACGTGCACGAAATCTTCGAATAAATCGCGCGTACGACTAAAGCGGTGCGGCTGGAAACACAACACAATACGCCGCCCCGGCCAGGCATCTCGTGCAGCGCGAATAGTCGCGGCCAATTCACGCGGGTGGTGACCGTAGTCATCCACCAACGTAGCGGTAGCATTTCCAAACGTCACGTCACCATACACCTGGAAACGACGACCAATTCCCTGGAACGCATCCAAACCACGGCGAATCGACTCTTTACTCACACCCAATCTGTCAGCAACGATAATGGCCGACAGCGCATTTTGTACATTGTGCTTACCCGGCAGATTCAAACTGACTTCCAGCCAGTCACGCTCACCATGGCGAGACACCACAAAGTGAGTCCGCAAGCCTTCATGACGAACCGAGTGAGCAAAATAATCTGCATCTTCTGACAGACCATAGGTACAAATCGGCCGCTCTACTTCCGGCAATGTTCCCGCTACCACCGGATCATCAATACACAGCACCGCCAAACCGTAGAATGGCAAGTGGTGCAAAAAGCCCAAAAAGGTTTCACGCAGCTTGGAAAAATCACCCTGATACGTGCTCATGTGATCGGCATCGATATTCGTTACGATCGCCATCATCGGCTGCAAAAACAAAAATGACGCATCACTTTCATCCGCTTCAGCAACCAAAAACTTTCCAGCGCCCAAACGGGCATTGCTGCCAGAACTATTCAGACGCCCACCAATCACATAGGTGGGATCCAGTTCGCCCTCGGCCAGCAGGCTGGCTACCAAACTGGTCGTCGTCGTTTTACCGTGCGTCCCGGCAACAGCAATTCCGTAACGAAAGCGCATCAGCTCTGCCAACATTGCAGCACGCGCAACTACTGGCACCAGGCGCGAACGTGCTTCCGCCACTTCAGGATTGGTTTCATCAATGGCACTGGATACGACAACAACATCGGCAAGCGCCACATTTTTTGCGTCATGCCCTTTGAAAACCTGCACACCCAGTGACCGCAGTCGGCTCACTGCCGCATTTTCTGCCATGTCAGAACCGGTGACTTCAAATCCCAGATTTGAAAACACCTCAGCAATGCCGCTCATGCCGACACCGCCGATGCCGACAAAATGCAGATGCTTGATGCCGCCCAATGACGGATCACTGTGATTATCAAGATGAATGCGCTTAAACATGCGCTTGCTCCAAACAAATATTCGCCACAACTTCGCTCGCTCTCGGTAAAGCAAGCTCGCGCGCCTTGATTGCCATGTTTTGCAGCTTCTCTGGTTGAGCAAAAAGATCCTGCAAATACTCACTCAAAATTTCCGGCGTCAGCACTTTCTGCTGAACCATAATCGCCGCCCCGGCATCAACTAAAAATCGCCCATTACTTGTTTGATGATCATCAACAGCGGAGGGGTAAGGCACCAGAATTGATGCAGAACCCACCGCAGCCAGCTCGGCAACCGTCAATGCTCCCGCGCGGCAGATCACCAGATCCGCCCATGCGTACGCGTCTGCCATGCTGTCGATAAACGGTACAACATTGGCCTCAACTCGTGCGCTGGCATATGCACGCTTGGCCTCGTCCAGATTTTTTTTGCCCGTCTGGTGCCACACTTCCGGACGCTCGTGTGCATCTATTCGCGCCAATGCTAACGGCACGATTTCATTCAGTGCCGCTGCACCAAGGCTGCCGCCAACCACCAACAATCGTTTGACTTCATCAGGCCGGCGACGCTGCTGTGGGGACAACACATCCACAATTTCCCGTCGGATTGGATTTCCCACGTACTGACGTTTCGGCATATTCGCAAACACACTCGGAAACGCCACCAGCACTCGATTGGCAACTTTGGCCAAATAACGATTCGTCATGCCGGGCACAGAATTTTGCTCATGAATCACCAGCGGAACTCCAGCAAGCTTTGCCGCAATGCCAGCCGGCCCCGCAACAAAACCGCCCATGCCCAGCACTACTGATGCGTGACGCTTCCGCAGCGCCTGCTTTGCCTGTTGCACCGATTTGAACAAACGCCAAGGCGCTTTCAACCAGCCAACAATGCCATTACCACGCAAACCAAACACTGACACCCAATCAATCTCAATACCTGCCGCAGGAACAACATCCGCTTCCAGACCACGCTGCGTACCCAGCCAACTCACCGTCGCACCACGCGCCTGGAGTTCACGCGCAACGGCCAGTGCCGGGAACACATGCCCGCCCGTACCACCTGCTGCGATCACAACATGCACACTCATTACCTTGAATCCTTTGAACCCGACAATTTTCCATGCCGGTTTTCATAATCAATTCGCAACAACAGCACCAATGCCGCAATCGACGCCATCAGACTGCTTCCCCCGTAACTCATCAACGGCAACGTCAAACCTTTGGTCGGCAACACGCCCATGTTGACACCGATATTGACGTACGCCTGAAACACAAACCACAAACCAATGCCGACGGCCAGGTAGGAAGAAAAACGATCGCCTCTGGCCTCCGCTGCGCGACTGATTACCACCGACCGCCACATGAACAAACCGAACAGCACAATCACCACTAACGCGCCGACAAAACCCAGCTCTTCAGCCAGTACTGCATAAATAAAGTCAGTGTGCGCCTCGGGCAGGTAAAAAAGTTTTTGCACACTGCCACCCAGGCCCACCCCAAAAAATTCGCCACGACCAAAAGCAATCAATGACTGGCTCAACTGAAAACCACTATCGAAAGGATCAGCCCATGGATTCATAAATCCGGTCACTCGCTCCCAGCGATACGGCGCAGCTTTGGCCAGCGCAAACATCGCTCCCGTCACCAGGGTACACAACACCACAAAATGACCAATTCGCATCCCGGCCAACAGCAGCAAGCCCATGGAAAAACTGCCGATGACCACGGTGGTTCCAAAATCAGGCTGCAGCAACAGCAGCACCGCAACAAGACTCAACGCCCCCATCGGAATCAATATTCCGGAAAGGTGCGTACGTAACTTGTCGCCTCGGCGAGTCAGATAACTTGCCATGAATATCAGCATTACCACTTTGATCAATTCGGAAATTTGCAGATTGAAAATACCCAAACTGATCCAGCGCGTTGCACCATTGACGGTACGACCTACGCCAGGAATCATTACCACTATCAGCATCACCACGCCGGCCAGCAACAATGCGGGCCCTAGCTTGTTCCAAATCTCCATGGGAATGCGCAGCATAATCACCGCAAGCACAACCCCGATGGCAAGAAAACCCAGTTGGCGATACAAAAAATAGAATGGCGAATCGTGCAGCCGCTCCGCAATGGCAACCGATGCCGAACTCATCATCACCAGCCCCAGACACAGCATCACCGCACTAATGCCAATCAACCACCAATCGTGGTCACCACCAAGTTTGGACTTGGCCGGCAAAAACAGCGCAGACTGAATCCTAGCCAGCATGCTGCAATTCCTCATTGACGTATTTAGTAAACAGCTCGCCTCGTTCGACATAGTTTTTAAACATGTCAAAACTGGCACATGCCGGGGCAAGCAACACGGTATCGCCCGTCACAGCCAATCGACGCGCCTGAGCAATGGCATCACGCATATCTTTCGCAAACAAAACATTCAGTGATTTATCCAAATCCTTGGCAATTTGCGCAGCATCCCGCCCAAACAAAACAACGCCTCGCGACCGACCTTGCAACGAATGACTGATGGCGGAAAAATCATTTTCTTTAGCAACGCCGCCTGCCAACAAAACCAGCGTTCCATCCAGCCCATTAATCGCCGCGACAGTTGCGCCCACATTGGTTGCCTTGGAATCATTAATCCAGCGAACACGATTTTTTTCTGTTACCAACTGCATCCGATGTGGCAAACCAGAAAACTCACGGACTGCATCCCGCATTGCCGTCAAAGGCAAATTAACTGCTGTACCCAACGCCAGCGAAGCCAGCACATTGGCAACGTTATGCGTGCCGCGCAGACGCAATTCTGACACTGGCATCAAAATTTCGTCGCCCCGACACAAATTTCCGTCACGTACGCCGTATTGATTCTTTGCTGGCGCCGCCAAGGTAAAAAATAAATCAGGTTCACTGTCGGTCAGCGCCATCGCGGCCGCATCGTCCAAGTTAACCAGTTTGTGTTTTGCGCCACGGTAAATCACCGATTTCGCCAGCATGTACTCTTCCATGCTGTCATAACGATCCAAATGGTCAGGCGAAATATTCAGCACCACCGCCACCGCGGCGTGCAGCGAATGCGTTGTCTCCAACTGGAAACTGGATAATTCCAGCACATACAGCTCAACATCATCACTGAGCAGATTAAGTGCGGGCTCACCCAGATTGCCACCAACCGCCACCTTAACTCCAGCCTGCTTGGCCATTTCACCGACCAACGTGGTGACGGTACTTTTGCCGTTAGATCCGGTGATGGCAACAATGGGGGCTTTCGCTTCACGAACAAACAGCTCCACATCGCCAATCACTTCAGCACCGGCATTTTGCGCAGCGACAATCGCAGGATGTTTTACGCTGACACCTGGGCTGACAATTAATCGCTTGCAAGCCAAAAACTGCTCTGGTGTGAATTCACCCAATGTTACCGACACTGCTTTATCCAACGCAGCTGGCACCGCGATGCCTTCACGGCTATCGGCAACGGCGTATGCAATTCCATGACGCGAAAAATATTGGGCGCAAGAAACACCGGAGACTCCCAGTCCCACAATCATGTTCTCGCAATTAGTCATATTACTACCCATATTTTTCCGGCGTCCTGTTAACGAATTTTCAAACTAGCCAAACCACACAACACCAGAATAACGGTGATGATCCAGAAGCGAACGATGATTCTTGGCTCAGGCCAACCTTTCAGCTCGTAGTGGTGATGAATCGGTGCCATGCGAAACACTCGCTTGCCGGTCAACTTGAATGAGGCAACCTGAATGGCAACCGACAAGGTTTCCACCACAAACACGCCGCCCATGATGAACAACACCAATTCCTGGTTCACCATGACTGATACCACGCCCAGCGCAGCACCAAGCGCCAGCGCACCCACATCGCCCATGAATACTTGAGCGGGATATGCGTTGAACCACAAAAAACCTAATCCAGCACCGACAATCGCCGCGCAGAACACGGCAAGTTCTCCCGTGCCGGCAATATGTGGAATATCGAGATAACCGGCAAATTGCGCATGACCACTGGCATAAGCAAAAATCCCCAGTGCGCCGCCAACCATCACCGTCGGCATAATCGCCAGTCCATCCAGACCGTCGGTCAGATTCACTGCGTTGCTCGTACCCACGATCACAAAATAAACAAATATGATGTAAAACATGCCCAGCTGGATGGCTGTATCTTTCATGTAGGGAATCAAGACTTGCGTTTCAGCGGGCGATGTCGCCGTGCTATACAAAAAGATCGCCGCACCCAACGCGCCTACGGATTGCCAGAAATATTTGGCCTTGGCGCTAATGCCTTTGGGGTTTTTCAGCACCAATTTTTTGTAATCGTCGTAATAACCAATCGCACCAAATACCAGCGTGGTCACGATGGCGACCCAGACGTAGCGATTATGCAAATCGCCCCACAGCAACGTACTGACAACCATCGCAGCAATAATCAACGCACCACCCATGGTTGGTGTGCCGCTTTTTGCCAAATGCGTTTGCGGTCCATCGGTACGAATCGGCTGTTTCATTTGTTTGTAACTTAGGCGACGTATCATCCATGGGCCTAATACAAATGCAAACACCAACGCTGTCAGCACGCCCAAAATGGCGCGCAGCGTCAAATATTTAAATACGCCAAAACCGCTGTGATACTGTGACAAGTATTCGGCTAATAGTAATAGCATCTGACTCTACCCTTTTCGTTACTGCTGTTGAGCCAACAAAGATTGAACAATTCGCTCCATGCGAGAACTTCGGGATCCCTTCACCAAAATCGTGACATCCGGAGCCAAGAGCGCCCCCAATGCCTTCACTAATTCTTCCTGGCTGGCAAACGACTGCCCGCCCGTACCAAAACCTTCAGCAGCAAGTGCCGCATATTTGCCTACTGACAACAAATGCTCCACGCCATGCGTGCGGGCAAAACGACCAATTTCACGATGCGCCTCTTCAACACCACTGCCCACTTCCGCCATATCACCCATCACCAAAACGTGGCGACCGGCAAACGCCACCAAACTGTTGATGCCCGCTTTGAACGAATCGGGATTGGCATTGTACGTGTCATCCAGCAAGCTGGCGCCACTGGCCAACGAACACAGTTTCAATCGGCCACTAACCGCATCAAACGCTTCCAGCGCCAGTTTGATTTCTTCCAACGGCACATCCAGCACATAACCCACCGCGGCTGCGGCCAGCGCATTGCGCACATTGTGCTCGCCAAACAGCGACAGATGGACTTGCAGCTGCTCTTCACCAATCAGCAGCGTAAACATGGAGCCATCTCTTCCTTGCGAAATATCAACTGCACGCACGTCGGCGCGCTCGTCCATACCAAAGCAGACGATATTTCGTTCTTTGTTCAGATCCAACCAATAATCCGCATAACGATCATCCCGATTGACAATGGCAATACCGCCCTCCATCAACCCGGAATAAATTTCGCCCTTCCCTTTCGCTACACCATCCAGACTGCCGAAACCTTCAAGATGTGCTGCACCTGCACAGGTAATCAGTGCCACATCGGGACGTGAAATGTGCGTTAGATAATCAATTTCACCAATATGGTTCGCGCCCATTTCGATAACAGCAAACTCATCTTCATGCTCAAGTTTGAGCAAGGTCAGCGGCATGCCGATGTCATTGTTAAAATTTCCCTGGGTAGCGAGCACCGTTCCGCTACGTCCCAACACCGCAGCCACCATTCCCTTGACTGTCGTTTTGCCGTTACTGCCGGTAATGCCCACCACTTTTCCACGAAACGCCAACCGCCGCGCTGCGGCCAATTGCCCCAGTCCCAACCGGGTATCCGCCACAATCAATTGCGGCAAACGACTGCTAACCGGATGCGAAACCATCAAACCACTCGCGCCTTTTTCTTCCGCCAGACCAACATAATCATGCCCATCGAAATTCGGCCCTTTGAGCGCAACGAACAAATCACCAGACTGTATCGTGCGCGTATCGGTGCTCACACCACTGAAACTTTGGTCCGAACTCGGTTCGGCGATTCCTAACGATTGCGCCGCACACTTGAACGTATTTCTGCTCAGCGGAGAAATCATGCCACAGCCTCCAACATCTGACCGACGCACTCGCGGTCACTAAAGTGAAATCGCTGATTACCTACTAGCTGGTAATCCTCATGTCCCTTGCCGGCAACCAGTACCACATCAGCGCCAGTTGCATTTTTTATCGCAAACTCAATAGCATTTTGCCGCTCAGGCAAAATAGTGCGCGGCTGTGTTTCTGACATACCCGCAACAATATCGGTAATGATGGCCATCGGATCTTCTGAACGGGGGTTATCATTGGTAATCACAATTTGATCCGCCAAAGTTTGTGCGATACGTCCCATCTCCGGACGCTTGCCCGGATCACGGTCACCACCACAACCAAACACAACCCACAGATTACCCTCGCAGTGATCTCGCAAGGTACGCAACACTTCCGCCAAGGCATCCGGAGTATGCGCATAATCCACAACCACTAATGGTGAGTTGTTTTTTTGGAAACACTCCATCCGTCCAGCGGGAGGAACAACGGTCTGAATTTTTTGAATGGCCTGCTGCAATGGCCACCCCATTACCAACAAGCTGCCCAAAACAGCCAGCAGGTTGTAGGCGTTAAATTCGCCCAACAATTTGCTGCTCAGTTGCGCATCACCATAGCTGCCAGAGATTTGCACCACCATGCCATGGCGATCGCGCTGCACAATATGGCCGGTTAGCGTAAGCGCAGAATTATGCACCACCGATTCATCCAGCCCCAATCCATACGCCAGGCACGTCACTGCGCCACCCTGCAATTCTGCCAACAGTTTCTGCCCCAACTGATCATCGCGATTAATGACCGCTGCCCGCAGGCCGGGCATTCTAAACAAGCGCGACTTGGCATCGGCATAGGCCTGCATATCGCCGTGATAATCCAGATGGTCGCGCGTCAAATTTGTCAGCACTGCCACATCAAAACGCACACCGTTGATACGCCCTTGATGTAATCCATGCGAGGACACTTCCATCGCAACGTGGCGCGCACCATCGGCATACAGTTTTGCCAACGATTGCTGTAGCTGCGGCGCTTGGGGCGTAGTAAATCCACTGCTTTGCAATTGCCCCCAAAAACCGCTGCCCAGCGTACCAACAATGCCACAGCGACTGGATTCATCACTCAGACACTGCGCAATAAACTGGCTGACCGACGTTTTGCCATTCGTCCCGGTGACGCCAACAATGGTCATATTCTGACTGGGCTGATCGTAAAATCGCGCAGCCATATCACCGATGACTTGATGAAGATTTGGCACGGCAATCAACACTGCCTCGTGTTGCTGACACAACGCAGCCCACGCAGACACATCATCTGCTTCAACAATTACCGCACGCACTCCGGCTGCCACCGCATCGGCAATGAATGCACGACCGTCAAAGCCGATACCCGTCAATGCAAAAAAAGCATCGCCGTTTTGCGCAAAACGAGAGTCAATGCTTAGGCCGCTGATTTCGGCATCTTTTGCAGGCTCCACATACGCAAAATCCGCCAGCAGGCGGGAGAGCAACATTGGGCGATTCAGCGTAGTCAATTTAGTCCCGCCCTGGCCATTTGTAACGGTTGATGCAATTGTTCAGTCGGAATGTCATCGGGTGGAATATTCATTACCCGCATTGCCGCCGCCATCACGTTGGCAAAAATCGGTGCGGCCACTTTGCCACCGTAATATTCCTTGCCGCTAGGTTCTTCCACCACCACCACGGCAACCAAACGCGGATTGCTCGCTGGGGCCAATCCTGCAAATACAGAGCGATATTTTTTCTCCAAATATCCGCCCTCACCTGAGACTTTTACTGTTCCTGTTTTGCCGGCGACGCGATATGAATGCACAGCTGCTTCATACGCCGTTCCTTCTCTGCTAACCACGGTTTCCATCATGGTACGCAAGTGTTTGGCGATATTTTCATCCAGCACCCGCTCGCCATCGGCGGCATGATCTAGTTTCACATAACTGGTTGGTTTGAGTTTGCCGTCGTTGGCAAAAATGCTGTAGACCCGCGCCAACTGCAACGGTGTCACCGTCAAGCCATAGCCATATGACAACGCGGATGTTTCAACGTTGTTCCATTCACCAAAAAATGGCAGCCGACCTGAAGATTCTCCGGGAAAACCACTGTTGACCGGTTCGCCCACACCCAGGTCAGAAAAAGTTTCCCACAGCATTTCTTTGGGGATGGCCAATGCCATTTTGCTCACGCCGATGTTTGACGATTTTTGAATAACGTGAGTAATGTCCAGTTGACCGTAATTGCGGAAATCTGAAACCACTGCATTGCCAACCCGATAATAGCCGGGCGACGTATCTATCACGCTTTCCACATTAAACTGCCCGGAACGTAATGCAGCGGCCACTGTCACCGGCTTGATTGTTGAGCCTGGCTCAAACTGATCGGTAACCGCACGGTTTCGCGTCACTTCCGTGCTCAGATGAGCGCGACTATTCGGATTAAACGAAGGCTGATTCACCATGGCGAGCACTTCGCCAGTCTTGGCATCCAGCAACACCATGCTGCCGGACTTGGCGTTATGCATTTGCACCGCGCTTTTAAGTTCACGATAGGCGATGTACTGCAAACGACGATCAATGCTCAACTGCACATCACGCCCTGGTTGCGGCGCTTCGATCAAATCAATGCTGTCGACAATGTGTCCCAGACGATCTTTCACGACCCGCTGCTTTCCTGGAACACCACGCAGTTTGTCATCAAACATTAATTCCAGACCTTCCAGGCCCTGATCATCAATGTTGGTAAAGCCCAAAATCTGCGACGTCACTTCGGCAGCAGGATAATAGCGGCGATATTCACGCTGGGAAGATACGCCTGGAATTTTCAGCGCCAACACTTGCTCTTCCACTTGCGGCGCAACGTGACGCTTCAGATAAATAAATTCACGACCGTGACGCTGCTTGATGCCCGACTTCAACTCAGACAGTGACAGCCCCAGCAACTTCGCCAGTTTGGACAGGTTTTGATTATCGAGTGGGATATCCTGCGGATTAGCCCAGATGGACGCCACGGGCGTACTCACCGCCAGCGGCTCCCCCTGGCGATCGAGAATCATGCCGCGATGCGCAGGCAACGCGATCGTCCGCAAATGACGAGCATCGCCCTGGTTTTGTAGGAATTCGTTGTCCAACACCTGGATGCTCAACGCGCGCCACGCCAAGAAAACGCCCGCGATCGCCACCATTGAGCCTACCAAGCCCATGCGCCAAACACTGATTGTTGAGGTGTTTTGCTGCTTCATGGTTTTACGATCACAATCTCTTTTGCACCGGGCAGAGTCATGCCCATTTTTTCGCGCGCAATTTGTTCAACTCGACTGTGAGTTGCAAATGTGCTCTGTTCCAATTGCAACTGGCCCCAAGCAACATTCATTTCGTCACGGAGTTTCTGCAAATGCTGCAAATCCGCATACACCACACGATTCTGGTGTTTCACGTAAACCACTGCCAACGCCGACAACATCACTGCCACTACCAATAGCGTCAGCACCATATACTGTTTGTTCATGATGCTAAAAACGCTTCTCCGCCACGCGCAGACAAGAACTCCGTGCCCGCGGATTTTCCTGCAACTCCGTCTGTCCAGGTTTGATCATTTTGCCAATGCGCTGCAAGCGACCTTCTGCTGCGCGCCCCTGAATCGGCAAATCCAGCGGAAATTCTTCGCCTTTGGATTCGCGCTGAATAAACTGCTTTACCATCCGGTCTTCCAGCGAATGAAAACTGATCACCACCAGTCTCCCGCCCTCGACCAACACATCCAACGACTCCGCCAATGCTTTTTCCAGCTCATCGAGTTCGCGATTGATAAAAATTCGTATTGCCTGAAATGCACGCGTTGCCGGGTCTTTACCCTTTTCCCAACGCGGATGCGCCTTGGCGACGATCTCCTGTAACTGCTTGGTGCGAGTGATCGATTGCTCCTGCCTGGCCAGCACTATCGCCTTGGCAATGCGACGGGAAAAACGTTCCTCACCGTACTGCCACAACACATTGGCGATGTCTTCTTCCTTGGCCTGCGCCAGCCACTGCGCCGCGCTCTGTCCCTCATTGGGATTCATGCGCATGTCCAGCGGGCCATCGTTGCGAAAACTAAATCCACGAGAGGCGTCATCCAGCTGGGGCGACGAAACGCCAATGTCCAGCAACAAACCATTCACCTTGCCAACAATTCCCCACTGCTCACAGCAGCGGCGCAAATCACTAAACGGCGCATAGGCAATCTGGAACCGACTGTCCTGCGCGGCCAGGCGCTCGCCTTCGGCAATCGCCTGGGGGTCGCGGTCAATGGCGTACAACCTGCCACCCGCGCCCAACTGCGCCAAAATCGCCCGCGAATGTCCGCCTCGACCAAAAGTACCGTCCACGTAGACGCCTTCAGGCTTAATCGCCAGCGCCGCCACAGACTCCTGTAACAACACCGATTGGTGCACAAACTGATCGTCAGTGTTGTTCATCTATAACCGCAGGTTCTGCAACGCCTCGGGAAGCGGACCATCATCCTCATCCTCTTCCATCCACATCAAACGCTGAGCGTTCCATACCTCTTCGTTCCACAACTCAAACTTATTGCCCTGCCCGACCAGCACAATGTGCTTCTCCAGCTTGGCGAATTCCCGCAACATCGGCGGCAACAGGATCCGACCGCTGTTGTCCATATCCAGCTCGGTAGCGTGGCCCAGCATCAAACGCTGCAAGCGACGCTGTTTGGGGTCCAGGGCAGACAAACGCACCAGCGTTTGTTCTATAATCTCCCACTCAGGCAGAGGATACAGGAGCAGACAACCATCACGATCGATAGTGAGTAGCAACTTACCTTCGCAATCTTCGAGCAAATCCTGGCGGTATCGCGTTGGCATCACCATGCGACCCTTGTCATCCAGGCTTAATGAACTTACCCCGCGAAGCAAATTTGCCACCTCTCTCCCACTTCATCCCACTTTATCCCACTTTGTTACACTATAGGTACTCCTGACAAATACTGTCAAGGTCTCGACGCGTGCAGCACATAAAAATAAGTTCTGCAAATCGCCATATGACAATTTCAGACTCAAAAAGACCATCAAGGGGGGACATAGGACAAAAACCGAGAATGGGGAAGACAACCGTACCCGTTTGGCACCGGCAACAACGCGCGCGCAATATATCAGTGGCGCCCCTGATTTCCAATCAGCTTTTTTGAGGTTTTGTGCCACCCCGACCTGGTCCGACTCGGCGGGGGGGGGGAACAGAAATTGAGTCAAGTCTGGCAAACCCGTTAACCGCCAACAGGTTACCTCCGGTAACGATCTCGACGGCCATGAGCCTTCAAACATAGCAGTGCCGAAGTCCATGATACCCAGAACCCAGCCAACGCCAATGCTCCTTACACCGCATCCAGCCAATTTGGTCGCAAATGACTCGCAACAGGCTTAACGCAGTTAGATGAACTGACAAAGCGCCACAACGTTTTGCGTCAAGAGGAAATTATCGAGGAGATCGACGTCCTGCTACCCTGCGCCGAGGCTACGACAACACCGAAGATATGAATGAGGCACGGCGCGATGCACACCGTGCCCCAGCAAAAACTTACGAACGTTTACGCTTTCCTAACACCATGCCCGCCAGACCCAGGCTCAATAAGAGCAGAACCTCGGGTTCTGGCACGTCCACGCTTCTCGCAGGCGCATAGCCAGAATATGCAACAGATATATTGCCACTGCCAGTGCTCGTTAAATCGTAAAATGCTGTCTTGGCATATGCCGTTGCATCAGTATCAACGAACATGAAGTTCGATGACTGACCAGCGCTCAGCGGATTACCAAAGACAAAGTTCACATAACTCGCCTGCGTACCAGAGAAACGGTGCGCCATTGTCGGTGCAACATCACCCAGACCATCAATGCGGTAATTCACATCGTAAACTGATGTGTAAAATTCACCGATTCGAAACGATCCAATAACATTGGTTGAGTTCTCATCAACCATGACACGCCAGTAAAAATCGTAGGTACCATCCACTGCCAAAACTACACGATTTTGTACGACACCACTCGCTCCAGAAATCGTAAACGCAGTCAACTCATCTACCACAACCGTGCCAGCCAGATTTGGCTCCGCCGCAACCGTTGTGCCTGGCAACGGAATATTCATGTCACCCGGATTCAATATCACCGCTTGCGCAGACGCCGCACCCAACAGCAACGCCGCACCTACCCACCAAGAATGAAATGTATTTTTCATATAGTCTCCCTCATGCAATCAGTAAAACTGTAACTTGCAGAATTGCAAAATTACCTAGCAAATTGCATCAGCAGTGATTATGCCAAACTTTATTAACCTACATTATCAACAAGATATGGAGACTACATTTTGCGACACCTTCGAACATGTAAAGCGCATCGACGTCGTCAAATAAACACACCCAAACGCACTACCCGCAATGAACTCTCCACAAACAATCACCGTCATCACGATACGCTGGCTTTAGCATGGCCTTCAGCAGTGAGATATCTCCACCCACACCACATTGATACAAAATATCGCGCAATTCATAGCCCAAATTAATCGACAAAGCGGAGTTGTAGCGATTAAACATGATGCATTCATGAAATCGACGCGCCCAAGCTGCCAAGCGCACATCCGACATCACATATCGTTTGTCGAATAACGCATACTGCAACTGCAGCAGCAAATTCCCAGGAACACCCTGCAGCGGCAGAGTCCGTAACGACATTAAAAATGGCAACCATTGCTTTCTGATGCCAGGAAAAGAGTGCATGACATTTTGTTCAACCCGCGCGTCCTCTATCCATTCGATAATGGTTCGCGCCTCATAATCAAACTGATCCACATTTTTAAAAGCGCGTTTGCCATAAACTTCGTGCGCTGCCAGGTGCATGGCCATCGCCTGATACAGACGCTTGTTGGCAAACACATCACTGCCACGAACATGCTCTGGGAAATACAGCGTATTGCTTGCCAACCTGGGGCGAACGATTCGCGGCAAGGTCGTCAACATGAAATCCCGCCCCCATAGCGACCGCAGGTACAGCGCTAAAAATCGTCGCTGGGTTGCAAATGCCGTCTCACACATCGACAACTGAGCTGTTGGCAGCCAGCACACACTTGCCGTACCACCATCGAACACATCAACCGTTTCCATTCCATTCCTCCACGACCTGGGCAATGAAAATTGTTGACTGCAACCATCAGGCTCTCCAATCGAAGTTTTAAATCCTGCGGATAGAGCATGACCGATACGCACAAGCTGCGCATGGCCATTGCCTGCCTGCTAAGCCCGCAGAAAAGCTAGATAATTCTCCACCGGGAGGGATTCGAGCATTTCGGTGGATTTGTGCACATCAAGGTTTCACTATCCGGACAAGAGAAATATCCGTGAACGAGCGATGGGGTTAATTGACGGAAACCTCCCCCCCATGAGAAAGTACCGCGCCACATAGCCCAGAGAATTTACCCACTGAAACGTGATCATGTTGACAGGAACAATCAACTCAACCGCATGCAGCAAATGCAGTAGACGACAAAACCAACCAAGGAGTTTTACCCATGACGCTATTAACATTTCTGCTTGCTACAAACGCCGCGTTGCACGCCATCATCATCGGCCGCTTCGGAATCAAAGGCAATGAACCTCCTGCGCTGTTCGGCATACTGTATGCCGTGTTGGCGATTGTCACCTACAGCGAGTGGGCTCATGCAATTATCGCCACACTAATCGTGACGACGGTTGGTCTTGTCGGACTTGGATTGAATTTCAAAAAACTGCAGCACGACACCACGATAGAAAAAATCATCATTGTTGTCGGAATAGTAATTCTTGCCAGTGCAGGCACGCTCTTGCTGGGAAAATAGAGGCTTTATATTTTCACCTCGGTGATAAAGATTAAAACGTGAGATAGAAAACAGTAATTACCACAAAAAAACAGCCTCCGAAGAGGCTGTTTTTGTATTACCGACACCGCTTGACTCAGTGTCCCATGTTATTAATTGTGTCGAGTATATCCTTGGCTACCAGCAGTTGGTCACGAGTAAAGCTGGTGTGATCAAACACCAGGTATTCGCTCCAGGCCAGAACTACCAGCTGGAGCTGTGCGTAATCACCCGCAATTCCCAAACCTGCGAATTGATTCAGCTCTGTCGCCAGTAACTGTTTGCGCAACAGATCAACATCGACACTGGTGTTTGCAGCCATGACCGCCAAGGCTTCGCGGAACTCTGCCCCCGCAGTAAACTGGAAGGGGATGGGCAACAGGAAAGCCTCGATGGAGTTCAAATAACCCGTCAAAGTACTTGCACTGACCTGAGCACGCCCTTTACCAGTAATTGCAACGGAGAACTGATGCTTCCAGAAACCTATCGTGCGTCCTTCGCCACTGAAAGTAAAACCATCAGCATCGGGATCATCGCTGGATAGATCATCGAGAATCGCTTTTGTGTTAACACCAAATCCAATATCAATATTGGATACATCTGCATTGATTACCGTAACCTGCACACTCGTCCCCATATGGGCAATCATGTAGCTAAACAGTATCTCGTTGAAATCCACGCTGACACTGCTGTTAGGCACAGACACATAGTAAATTCCAGGCAGAAGATTCTCGAACTTGTAATGACCGCTTGCATCGGTCAGCGCAATACTGACCAGCACACCAGCAACATCATGCAATTCGACACTCACATTGGCCAACGCAGGCTCATTCACATCCAGAAGATAATTGGTATTCGCGTCGACATAAATATTTCCAGAAACACTGTAATTCAATACTGGATCTTCGCTACCGGCGCCAGGACCCTGGGTTGTGCCGATGGCATAATAGGTACCGCCTTTCACCGCGTAGTTAATATCAACAATTTTCGGTTTTCCCGGCACTGTGACAGTATAAGTTTTGGTGGTACCGGCTGTCTGTCCGGCATCCCACTTAATGCCCCACACGCCGGTGGTAGGATCCAGTCCAATACTGACCAGACTATTGGGTGTAACTCCGGTCAAACCTGTTGCATCGATATCGACACTCAACACCCAGTGACTCAGATTTTTTTCGCCAGTTCGAGCCACCAGTTCATAATAAAACGTAGTGGTATTTGCATTGGCATCATAATCAGTGTCAATCAGCATGACACTCCAACCAACAGCGGAGATATCTTTTTCCTGAAAACTGGGAGCAGCCTGAGATGAGGATATTGCGATTAATAACAAAAACAGACTTACAAACAAGTTCTTTACGCCAGCGCCAAATGACATTGTCGTAACCCTCGAATACTTGCTGTATCCCTAACAGCGTTAAGTGGCAGCGATCCATTTAACCTAGGGCATTTCCATATCGGGAGCTTGCTGCATGTAGGTAGCAGCTAATTTAGCGCGAATCGACTAAAAAATACATACGGCAAGTGTAATCTTCTGTAACGCTTTGTTGCATAAAACCACAATAATTTAAATCCTCGTTATGAATGAGAATTTCAATCTAAAACAATCATGATCCGTACATTAACTACCACATCACATCAAAGCAGCCAGCAATATCAAACGCATTAATGCGGCGAAATATTCACCCCATTTTCTGCAGAAGCATCGGGATCAACCCCATACATTGCTGGCAGTGAATGAGCAATTCCCTTGTGACAATCAATACAGGTCTTTCCGCTCTCCAACCCAAGATCATGCTGATGCACAGCCCGACGCTCCTGGGCCATGTAATCCATCGAATTGAAGTCATGACAGTTGCGACATTCACGCGAATCCGTTTTTTTCATGGCGGCCCAAACATTTTCGGCCAACTGCAAACGTTTGGCTTCGAATTTTTCCGGAGTATCAACCGTACCGGCCATTTTATGAAACAGCTCATTGGTTGCCTGAATTTTTCTCACCACCTTGTGCCCCCATTCCTTGGGGACATGGCAATCGGGACAGGTCGCACGCACACCACTTCGATTATTGTAGTGAATGGTGTCCTGATATTCCTGGTACACGTAATCATTCATCTCATGACAGGAAATGCAAAACTTCTCGGTATTGGTCACATCGAGTGCCGTATTAAACCCACCCCAGAACACAATTCCAGCCACAAAGAATGTGGCACACAGAACCAGTGCTGCGCGCAAACTCTTTGGAAAAAGGAATTTTCGCAGCCGATCACGCCACAATGTTTTTGTCTTATTCACTTGACCAGAATCTGTCATTGCTTTTTCAACCTGAGTCGTTGCTGTTGCGCGCTATTGGGAACGAAAGGTGTTTTCAACCAACGGCGATGTGTCACGCTGCGGCACATGACACTGTAAACAAAAATAGCGACGCCCGGCCACTTGTTCGGTTTTCTTGCCGCTGTATTCATAGTAATGCGTTGGGCTAACCGCAGTAGCAGCCGCATTTTTATGATTCGCCCGACTGTGACAGGTCAGACACTTATTGAATTTCAAATTAACCACGTAGCCTTCTACCCGGTGCGGAATCAACGGCGGCTGAAATGGATAGGCGCGCGGCTTTGGATCAGCCTCATGTTGCCATTTGATAATCGCACCACTATCCGACGGAGCATCAATTGGGGATTCACGCAAACTGCGAACCGATTCTGCACTGACACTCTGCATAACCACCACAAGCACCATCCCGGCACAGAGCCAGATCCATCGTTTGTGCTTCATCATCCCAGACGCTCCGCTGTATGACGTTTTTTCGTGACTTTCACCGCGCATTTTTTGTAATCGGTTTGGCGTGAAATGGGATCAATGGCATCAAGCACCAATTTATTCACCAATCGACCTTCATCAAACCAGGGAATAAATACCAAACCACGCGGCGGACGATTTCTCCCTCGGGTTTCGACGATGGCACTGATTTCGCCCCGGCGACTTTGAATAATGGCTTCCAGCCCGCGACGCAATCCACGCTGTTTCGCGTCATCAGGATGCATGTAAACAAATGCCTGCGGCATTGCCTTGTGCAATTCAGGAATTCGCCGGGTCATGGAGCCTGAGTGCCAATGTTCCAGCACACGCCCGGTACTTAACCACAAATCATATTCTGCATCCGGGGATTCCGCAGGCGGCTCATATGGCGCGAAAATCGCTACCGCCTTGCGATCGGCATTGCCATAAAACTCAATGCCTGCTCCCGGCGTCACATGCGGATCACTGCCTTCGCGATAGCGCCACGCGGTTTCCTTCTCGGCAACCACCGGCCAACGCTTACCCCGCACCTTGTGGTAATTATCAAAATGATCGAGCTCATGGCCCTTCTTTGGGCCTTCCAGCGAAAAACGGCGATATTCTTCGTAAAGCCCTTTTTGCACATAAAAGCCAAAGTGATTCATTTCATCATTTTTGTATTCTTTGCCGCGCTCATCTTTGATAGCTTGCTTGCCAAATTGATTGACCTGGCCATTGGCAAACAATACCTCGTACAGCGTTTTGTGGCGCAACTCCGGTTTGCGTGCAATCAACTCTTCCGGCCAGACCTCGTGCACGCGGAACCGCTTGGCAAACTCCATCATTTGCCACAGATCAGAGCGCGCCTCACCCGGTGCACTTACTTGTTGCCGCCAGAATTGGGTGCGCCGTTCGGCATTGCCGTAAGCCCCCTCTTTCTCCACCCACATCGCTGTTGGCAGAATTAAATCCGCAGCGATGGCGGTTACTGTGGGATAGGCTTCCGAGACCACAATGAAATTTTTCTCATTTTCAAATCCAGGCAAGCCTTCGTGATTCAGATTGGGTGCTGCTTGCAGATTGTTATTACACAGTATCCAGTAAGCGTTAATCTTGCCGTCCGTGAGCTGGCGTTGTTGCGCGACCGCATCCAGTCCAGGCTTCTCAGGAATAGTTCCTTCCGGCAGCTTCCAGATTTTCTCAGCGAAATCGCGATGTTCTTTTTTAGCCACTAACAAATCTGCAGGCAATCGATGCGAGAAGGTACCCACTTCGCGAGCTGTACCACAGGCAGATGGCTGCCCGGTGAGTGAAAATGGGCTGTTTCCGGGCTCTGCGATTTTCCCCATCAACAAATGAATGTTGTACATCAAACCGTTCACCCACACGCCACGGCTGTGTTGATTAAATCCCATTGTCCACAGCGACATGATTTTTTTATCTGGGTTAGCGTATAGCTTGGCAAGTTTCAATAATTGCTCTTCACTCACACCACTGAGCTTGGCGGTGTATTCCAGGGTATAGGGCGAAAGCAACCTAGCGTATTCATCAAAACTGATCGACGTAAGATCACCCTTACCAGCATTGGCGGCTTTCTTTTCCAGTTCATGCTCTGCACGCAATCCATAACCGATATCGGTTGCCGTTTTGGTAAAGCGGACATGCTTGTCAATAAAAGACTGATTGTAGGCTTTGTTTTTTACGATATAGTTGGCGATAAAATTTAGAATAGCCAAATCGGTTTGTGGTGTGAAAATAATACCGTTGTCTGCCAGTTCAAAACTGCGATGGGTATAGGTAGACAACACATGCACTTCTGCGCCGGGTTTGCTCAAGCGGGTTTCAGTCAAACGCATCCACAACACCGGATGCATTTCCGCCATGTTCGCCCCCCACAACACGAACGCATCCGCGTGCTCCAGATCGTCGTAACACCCCATGGGCTCATCCGAACCAAACGCACGCATAAATGCCGCCACTGCCGACGCCATGCAGTGCCGCGCATTGGGTTCAAGATTATTTGAGCGAAATCCCGCCTTGTATAACTTGCTGGCGGCGTAGCCTTCCCAGACCGTCCACTGCCCCGAACCAAACATACCGATCGCGCCAGGACCGCTGCTTTTGAGCGTCTGTTTCCATTTTTCGGCCATGATATCGAAGGCCTGATTCCAGCTGACCGGCGTGAATTCGCCCTGTTTGTCATATTTACCATCACGCATGCGCAGCAATGGCGTGGTGAGACGATCTTTGCCGTACAACACCTTGGCAAGAAAATATCCTTTGACGCAGGCAGTGCCGCGATTGACCGGTGCTTGCGGATCAGCGATGGTCGCCACAATGCGACCTTCCCGAGTACCAATTTGAAAGCCACAACCCACACCGCAGAATCGACAAGGTGCCTTGTCCCAATTCATTTCGGATTTTGCGGCGGCCTCAGCCAATCCGGGAACAGTGATTCCCGCCACCGATGTCGCCGCCAGGATGGCGTTCAATTTCAGATACTCACGTCGAGTCAACGACATTAAACGCTCTCCATATTTTCTATGCCATGAAAAGCCACTGATGCAGCGATCACGCCCGGCATGCTTTCAATGCGGGCAAAAATGTCCGCCAGCAATCTTTCGGATTCGCACTCTACGGTGATCACCAGCCGATCCTGTCCATTACTGGCATGCACTTCGACATTAGCCAACTGATTCAGTTCCGTTTCGAGCCGGGCCAAGTGATGTGAGCTGGTGGTAACAACAATACTGGCAATATGTAGTTCCATTTCAGGCTGCCTTCGGGTTTAGAGTTAGGGAAACACTAGTAATTGTCTTTCCGATGACTTGGCGGATTTAAAAAATCATACCATTGGCTTTTGCTTCTAATAAATTGAAACAGCCAAAATTTCCATCAGCCTGGCGTTTTAAATCCGAATTATGTGACGCATGAGATCAAGTTCCAAAACTACGTGCATGCATGATGACTATGATTTCGCTGATATCAATCGGGGTTACGAGACCTAAAATCGATGTCCGATACCATAAAAAAGGACGTAGCCTTTTATTCCATATGAGGCACTGGAACCAACGTACATGGTAAAACCACTATCGTCATTGATATGGATACGACCGGCGACCGTAGGTGACAGCTCCAGCTTTTCTCCAACCATTGCTGCGACAAAAACGCCAATCTGCGGAGACATACTGGCCTTTTCGGTGATTTGCCAATTAAACGGGGTATACCTCTGCCCCAATAAACAAGTTGCAGAAGCGGATTCCTCAACCAGTTCGTTATTCACCAGAAACTTCTGCGTTTCCAGGGGAAGGTTGGCTGCGAGCATCGTTCCCCAGCGTTCGCTCCAAAGATACTCAGAAATCAATAAAGCGCCCGTGGTCGGCAAAATGATTTTTTTGCTATTTTTCACATCCACTCGATCCACTTCATCAACAAGCATCTGTGATGTTCCAAAACTTAATTCAAACTTCCGCTCATAGGCATACGCGGGGTTAAGCATTAAAGCGGCAGCAACAGAAAAGATACAGTTTGCGAAAAACTTCATATATGCGTCCACTACATGCTATCGATAAAAAGTATTGTAGGTACGATTAGCATCCGCGTAATCGTACGCATGACAGGAATCAACCATTCCTCCGATTACGCTGACGCTAATCGGAGCTACGAGATCTTCACAGTGATACCGCCACCGGCTACGGCATTGGTTTCGGTGCTCGAATGAAACAAGGGCTGGATATGCGCATCACCCACTATCGCGGGGGAGAGCTAAACGTGGTCGACTACAAAACTCTCGATAGCAACGGCAACTACAAACTTGCCACCGCCCCGGCAAAATACACCCAATCTTCCATCGGCCTGGCGTTTTAAATCCAATTCATGTCCCCTATCTGTTTTCTTGACCAAAAACAATTAGCTTTCTCACACCCAACCTAGCAATTCTCGCATTCACAATTTACTAGATTGACATCCAGTTGATTTACACTCCCGAATCCTATCGCGCAACACATTTGTTCTGTCTACGGTCATGCTCGTAGTACAACTCAAGCTGACGAAAAACATACCATCCTTTCTAAAGCTGCATTGTTCGTTACGCGACTTTATCCACGACACCTGTCTACTTTTCAATGCCGATTTTTCCGACTCGGACAAATATGATCTCAGACTTTTATATTCCTGATTAAGCTCATTATCTGCTTCCTGATACACCCTGTTTAGACAATAAAGCCCGTCAAAATCATCCCTTGGTTTATCGCAATTATCTGCTAACGCGCTCGCTGACAGGAATGCGCCAAGCAACACTGATACGACTCTGACACCCTTCTTCATTAGACTATTTCCTCCGAACATAAAACATCAAAACAAACGACTAACCACGCGGGCACGATCAGCATCAACGTAATCGCATGCATGTAGCAAGTAGCCGGATATAGTGAAGCTCAATCCCAGGAAGCTTATTTCCAACATCCCGGATTCCACGTTGTTGTTTAGACCGGGCTATATTGATCAATTAACCTGCTCCCTTCTAGCTAGACTAGTATGCATTGAACCCATCAAGTGCGATTCTTTCGTCGTGCGGTTAAGATCAAGCAAGGTAGCTTGAAGTTGAACCAGAGTAGCAAAAGTAGGCTGGGCATACTACGGTGGCCCAACCTACGTGAACGATTAAATTTCTCAACGAATATACGTTACCGCCAAATTCGAAAAAGCCCAGGTATCTGAGGAGTTACTGCAGGGGGTTAATCCCAGGTCGTGCGTTAGCCTCTCAATCTTTAGCTCCTGATTTGCACTGAGAGACAAAAAGACTGAGACGGTGTCATTAACATCGGCATAACAATAGATCAAACCATCACCGCTAACGCTTCCGAAATCTAAATTTGTACGACCGACAGTTGAACGTGGAACTGTCATTAAGGGCCGCAGCGCCTGCCCCCCAAAAGACAGGTCTAACTTAGCTTCGGGATGCAAAAAACCGGGAGCGAGAGTTAAATAACTATCGGCGTTTCCGGAATAAGCAACGGGGTTATCTTTACGTACCCATACCCCTTGCGCCGTTTCAGCAATATCCACTTCAATGGTTCCACAAGCAGGAGTACCATCACGCATGTCACCCGATAGCCCGGTTTTTGATTCAAGCAGCGTGCGGTTGGCACCACTGTAATAGCGACTGAAGCACACGGCGTTTTTGTAATAGGGTTCTTCCACGCGTGTGGTCACTGTCGCGGTAGAACGTAGGTCCATCATATCAAAATCGAGTCCACCTGCAGTGACTCCACCTGCCGTACCTAACACATCACCAGCCAATATCGGTATTTCAAAACCCTCTGCAACACAAGAGCGTATTGTTTCGCTTTCAGTGGAATACTCCTCACAAGTTGCATTACCGAGGTATGACTCTAAGTTCGGGGTGATTGTGGCGACGTGAGAGAACGTCACTGTCACATCGGTGCAAGGGCGAAAGACCACGGTGTAATCCGATTCTCCCTGGCGAGTTGGAGAGGCTAACCACGTAGCTTTTTTAACGGCAACGATATAGGCGTCTGCCGGAGCAACCAGCTGGACACCTTGCTGGGCCAAGCGTATACCCGTCTGGCCATTGGGTATAACATCGCCACCACCGGGATCCAACTCACCGAAGACGATAACTTCACTGATCGCCGACTCGGCGACTGGCAGCGCAGCAAATAGGGGGGTATCGATAGTCCCTCCGCACGCCGGAATCAAGCTGACATTATTCTCTTTCGGATCGGAATCAGGGCTTTTATCACAGGCGCTCAGCACAAGCGTAAATAAGAATAACCAAAATAGTAACCTGAATGGTAAACGACTCATTAGCTGTCCTTTTCGAGGTGGAGTTTGAATCAATCTTTATATAATAAAATTTCGCCTGCAATACTTTTCTGATATACAGCTGTAATTTAGTAAACAATAGGGGCACCAACCATCATGCCCAGGGAATGCCGGATTCATGTACTCAATGGATAAGGGCATGCCTTGTTTTTTGCCTGCATCACTGGCTATGACACGCATAAGCTGGCGAGAATTTGGCGTTTGCAGGAAGAAAAATGGATCACCACTGCTGCGAGCTAAACAGCACACAACCCCTGAGCCACCCGAACAACAGCATTCAATCTTCTCATTACTCGCCAACTCCTGGCGCATCTTCGTCTGACGCCTATTGATCAACTTCATTATCTCGTTTTTTTCCTTTTTTATTGCGCAAAACTAAATCATTCAGTCGCAGCTAGTTGGCCATTAACAAATTGCGCCCACTATCCTAATCTTGCTTAATTAGTCTGCGCACGTAATCTGACTTACTCTATGTATTGAACTTCTATATATTTAAATGAATACTAATAGCTACCAAGCCAAGTGACAGAAAGCGATGATTTTCTCAAGGAGAATTGCAGTGCGCACAACAAAATTTGTAGCTTTGATATTGCTTTTGAGCTTTTTTATTACCGGATGCAACCTTAATAATCAATCAGATAACGACGATCCAATTATCGCAACACCCATTTCACTGATAAGTGTCGATGTGCAAGCGGCTACTCTCGATGGAGCGCTGACATTGAACAACGGAATGTTCCCAAATGGCGGTCTGGAGTACGGGGAGCTGTGGAGTCAGGGCAGTCATGCAAACGACCGCTTTCGGCTAGGCAACACCTACGGCTCTAACTATTCAGCGATGCTAATACACGGCAATTATGACTTGTCATATCAGTTTAAGGCGGGCGGCCTTAGCGTTCCCAGCAACACAAACGCCGTCGTATCCAGCGCGGTTTCTGTCACTGCTGACAAAACACAGAATGTCGATGTGCCAATGATAACAGTAAGCGGAAGTTTTACGCTCAACGGCAACCCTTTTCTCGCTAGTATTTATAATTCAGCGCAATTTTATCTACAGAAAGTGGGGACCAACGAAAAAATATTTTTCGGTGACTCTCATCTTCCACCAGCGCAAGTTAGCGTGACTCCCGGGCAATATCACGTTATCTACGATTACCGAATGGGCGATTTAGTACCAATAAACGTGGGCGCGCGCGTTATGGCGAACGTAGACTTAACCAGCAATCAGATGCTGGCGGTTAATGTCGCTGCCCACCAGCTAAGGCCAAGCATTACGCTCAACAGTGCCGCATTTCCAATTAATCAGTATGCTGATGCGAACATTGTGCTACTCGACAAAACCACTGGTGCAGAGTCGACCCTATTTAACACACACGATCCAAAATCAACGCTTCTTGTCGTATCGGGAACCTACGATGTTTTATATCGTCATGAGACGGGAGGAGCTATCGTACCTCTCAACTCTTCCGCACGTTTAGCGGAGAATTTTGTCTTCAATACCGGCAGGGATTTTGTTCATAACATCGTTACTATTGAGGTCGACATGAATGTCACGCATAACGGCGTCCCATTCCTGATAAATGAGTATTTAGATGGCAATCTCTATCTGCACGACGCTGCTACAAATGCTGACACCCACTTGGGCAATACGCACGATGGCTTTTCCAATATCATATTAATTCCTGGCACCTA
>JAOUHV010000044.1 GCA_029884425.1 Gammaproteobacteria bacterium | reverse complement strand
ACGAGGTGCAGATCGTCAGCA
This sequence comes from Gammaproteobacteria bacterium, assembly GCA_029884425.1. Taxonomy (NCBI): domain Bacteria; kingdom Pseudomonadati; phylum Pseudomonadota; class Gammaproteobacteria; species Gammaproteobacteria bacterium. The sequence goes on along the minus strand of JAOUHV010000044.1, from coordinate 26,027 downwards.
AGCAGCAGTCGGAAATTATCGATCTGGTAGAAACGCTCAGTCCGCGTTTTGAGGCGGTGCATCAAGCGATGCATTTCCAATCTCAAGGGGCGGAGCAAATTAACGAGGCGATGATCAAGCTGAACGAAGATGCACAACAAACCGTTGAGTCGCTGCGTTTAGCTAATCGCGCCACTTACCGTCTGAATGATTCCGCCCAATCCTTGCAGGCGAGTGTGTCTCGCTTCAAGGTGGGCAAATAACCTTTGCGATGACGCTGTATGACCGGCCAACGCCAGCAAGACATTATCAGCAACGCCTGCTGGCGCCACATCGGTGTGCTGGGGGACAAGCCCGGCACCTGTTCTGAGTTGGCTCGGGTAATTCACTGCCAAACTGTGACGTATTTGCGAAAGCGGCTCGAGAATTATTTGATCGGCGCGCACGCAGTGGAGAGCAGCCATTGCCATTGACGGCAACGGGCGATGAGCTGGTGTCCCATGGTGACGCATCGTTATTGCCACTGCGCCTGGGCAGCACATGGATTGGTATTGCCACCGAACAAGTTCACCTCATCAGTCAAATTGCCGAAGTCCATCGCGTACCATTTCGCAGTAATGAATGTGTGCTGGGCGTCGTTGCCGTTCAGGGGGAAGTGATGCCCTGTATATCGCTGTCTGCCTTGTTGGGAGTGGCGCGCGATGAAAAAAATCAGCGCAGAAATACGCCTGGACGCTACGAGCGAATGGTGGTGCTCAACTACGGCACATTGCGTGTGGCCACCGCAGTGGATGAAGTGCGCGATGTGACACATTTCTATTTCAAGGAATTGCAAGAGAAAGTGGAATGCAGTGAGGCAGTTAGGCATTTCATCAAAGGTGAATTGCGGGTTTCTCAACGGGGGGAATCCTATGCCATTTATAAGCTGGACATGACGTTGTTGGAGCAGCGGATACGCAAGGAGTTGGCGTAATGTCAGATTACGGGTCCATGTCGATGATCGAATTATTCCGCATGGAAGTGGAAGGTCAGTTGGATTGGCTCAGTGATCATTTGTTGCCGTTGGAAAAGGAGCCGCAATTAGCAGTGACGCAGTGGGAAGGATTGATGCGTGCGGCGCATTCCATTAAGGGGGCGGCACGCATGGTGAAGATCGGTGCGGTGACTCGGTTGTCACACGCTATGGAAGATTATTTTGTGGCTGCGCAGCGCGGTGAAGTTGAGCTGTCCATTGATGGCGTAGATTTTCTGCTAAAACTTACTGACAAAATTCGCGGTATTGTTGTGCTGGACGAGGATGACCTGATGTCATACGAATCTCGGCACGAAGGTGAAATTTCAGCTATTGAAAAACAAATTTCCAATTGGCTTCAGGCAGGGACTGGTCATAAAAACCAAACTCCCCCCAAAGGCACAAATAATCCATCAGCCAAAAAAGAAATAGATTATAGCACGGCATCGATGATGGATCTGTTTCGTGTTGAAACTGAAGCACCGTTGACAGAGTTGCTGGATGGGCTGTTGTCCCTGGAAAAAGAGGGAAATCTGGGTGTTGAACAATGGCAGGCCATGATGCGAGCTGCTCACTCGGTGAAAGGTGCTGCGCGGATGGTGGAGATTTCTGCCGTTGTGCGTATTGCACACGCGATGGAGGATTGTTTTGTTGCGGCACAAAATCAGCGTCTGCAGTTGCGTGGTGAAGATGTAGATTTTTTGTTGAAGCAGGCAGATCAGCTCAAGTTGATGCTGGCGGCCAGCGATGAGCAGTTGCTGGGGTGGGAGGCCGCACATGAAGCCGAGCTTTCTCAAGTTGAAAAGCGTATTCAGCAAATTTTGGCGTCATCGAACAAGGTTGAATTAGTTGGCAATAATGTTGTTGAAAAAAGTGAACCGCTAACAGATCGAGTCAATGAATCCGATGTGGCGTCCAGTACTCCAGCGGCTAATCGCAGTAGTGAACGTGCGCTGCGTGTTTCGCCTGCCCGGCTCAATCGAATGCTGGGATTGACCAGCGAAATCGTGGTTGAAGGTCGGCGTTTAAGTTATCAATTGCAGGCGCTGGCACAAATCAAACAGCAGCAAAGCCGATTGGTGGCAGAGATTAATCGTCTTCGCAGTAAGTTGAGTAACATTGAGCTCGATAGCGCGCTATTGCAGCAGTTGCGCAGTACACACAAGCTGGCTGAGGATTTGCGAGAATCGCTGACGTCGCAATTTACCGAGCTGCAAACCCACGAACGTAGGGCGCAGAGTTTAAGTGACCAGTTGCATTTTGAGGTGTTGGCCAGCCGCATGCGGCCATTTTCAGACGTGACTCAGGCATTGCCACGCCTGGTGCGGGATTTAGGCCGTAACCTGGGAAAAGAGGTTCGTTTGACCATAAGTGGCCTGGGTACCTTAGTGGATCGCGATGTGCTGGAGCGCATTGATACGCCACTAAAACATTTGGTGCAAAATGCGGTTGATCACGGCATTGAGCTGCCTGGTGAGCGACAGCGGGTTAGAAAAACAGCCGAAGGCGAATTGCGGCTGCAAATCAGTCAGAGTGCGGGCATGTTGTTTGTTGTGCTGGCAGACGATGGTGCAGGTATTGACCTAAATAAATTACGTCGTCGCATTATCAGTAAAAAACTGGCGACCGCCAATGAACTCGCGCCGCTGGATGAAATGGAGTTGTTGGACTTTTTGTTTGTTCCAGGTTTTTCTACGCGTACCGAAGTCAATCAATACTCCGGTCGTGGCGTAGGTTTGGATATTGTTAAAGACACGGTCAAGTCTCTGGGGGGAAGCATTCATGCCAGCACTACCCCTGGGGTTGGAACACGGTTTCAAATGTTGCTGCCGCTGAGCATTTCGGTCATTCGGGTGTTGCAAACCACGATTTGCGGTGAGGCATTCTCTATTCCGTTGGGGCGTATTCATCGCTTGCTGGTTGTGCCATCCAGTCAGTTGCAATGGCAAAATAATCATTCACGAATTCAGATTGATGGTCGCTGGGTTAATTTATTTCACGCCAACTCAGTGTTTGGTGGACGCGTCCCTGACACGTTTCCGGACGAGTTGGATGTGATTGTGTTGGGTCAGGCGCCGCAGTTGCATGCTTTGGTGGTCGAGCGAATTTTTGGTGAACAGGAAGTTAGTCAGCAGCGAATGGATCACATGTTTGGTCAGTTGCGCGGCGTCAGTGCCGCGACCTTGCTGGATGATGGCAGCTTGTCACTGATTGTCGATTGCGATGACTTGCTGCAGATGTTTGAGAATTATCGTCGCGACAGCAGTAATGTGGATGTCAGTCAGTTGGTGGCGCGTGCGTGGACTCGGCGGCGGCGAGTACTCATTGCCGAGGATTCTACGGCCATGTGTGATATTCAACGCGAGTTGCTGGAAGCAAAGGGATATGAAGTTCAGGTAGTGCACGATGGATTTGCTGCGTGGGATGCGTTGAATAATCACGATTACGATTTATTGATCAGTGACATTGATATGCCGGGCGTGGATGGTTTGGCCTTGCTTGAGCGCTTGCGCGCCAACGAGCGTAGTTGCGAAGTGGCGGTGCTGTTACTGACTCGACTGGATCAAAGCATGGTGGAAAAGCGAATTGCTGGTGACCGGCGAACCGTTTACATGAACAAGGCGGATTTTGACGACCAGTCTTTCCTCAGTCAAATCGGGCATTTGCTTGGCTGGAGGTCAGAATGAAGGTCGGGGTGGCCTGTTACACGCCTAAAATTATGGCATTGGTGGCCAGTTCGTTGCGCGGTGTGCGCGGAATGCGCATTACCTGGATGACCAGCGATGCGGATGAATTGAGCATCTTGTCGGTACAAAGCCCGGCTGATGTGGTTTTGATGTGTGTCTCGTTTGTGCGTCGTAGTACTCAGGAGCAATTGCGTGAGCTGTGTCAGGATTTGCAGGTACCAGTGATTTTGCTGATCGAAAGCGATAAAAACGAGGCCGATGATGTCGCCAGGGCGATGAGTTGTGGTGTCAAAGGGATTAGTGTCATTGATTATGCACTGTTCGAGAAAGGGGAGGGGGCAAATCAATTAGTACTGAATATTTCTCGATTTGCACGGACAAAGGCTAAAGCAAACACGCGCTTAGACGTAAACAGCCAAGAGGACTTGGGCAAAAAAAGGCAGCATTACCTGGTGGCGGTTGGTTCATCCTCGGGTGGGCCGCAGGCGCTGATGGAATTGCTGGCAGCGATGTCGGGCAATTCAACAGCCAGTTTTGTGATTGCCCAGCACATGGACAAGGAGTTTGTTCCTCGATTTGCACAGTGGCTGGAGCAACAAAGTGGTTTTACGGTCAAGCTGATTGATGAAGGCGAGCGTTTACGGCCGAGTATGGTTTATCTGGGTAATGGTCAGGGGCATGTGGTGTTAAAACGTGGTCAAACCTTGGGTTATCAAGTGGCGCAAGCTGGCGAGCCATATTGCCCGTCAGCGAACGTGTTATTTCATAGCGTAGTCGATCGGGCGCGGCTTCCCTGTTGTGCAGTGTTATTGTCTGGCATGGGTGAAGATGGGGCTGCAGGCATGCTGGAAATGAAGCAGGCGGGATTTTATACCGTGGCCCAGGACGAAAAAAGTGCGGCGGTGAATGGCATGCCAAAAGCCGCAGTAGATTTGGGGGCTGCCACCGATGTTTTGGCAGCGGCAGATATCGCTAAGGCGTTAATGCGACGCTACGAGGCGGATCATGGATAAGCAACAACCAGAGCAGTTCAGCACAGAGGACCAAGCGATTACCTGTATTCGTAATCCTGTGGTGCTGTTGGTGGATGATCAGCGCATGGTTGCTGAGGCCATCCGTCGTATGCTCGCGGATGAGCAGGATATTGCATTTCACTATTGCAGCGATCCGTCACAAGCGATGGAAATGGCAGATCAAATCAAGCCGACGGTGATTTTGCAGGATTTGGTGATGCCGGACATTGATGGTTTGACGCTGGTACGGTTTTATCGCGCCAATACGATTACAGAAATGGTGCCAGTGATTGTGTTGTCTTCGCGTGAGGATCCACGTGATAAAAGCTTGGCATTTAGTGCCGGTGCCAGTGATTATCTGGTCAAGCTGCCGGATCAAATTGAATTGATTGCGCGCATTCGGGCGCACACTAAAAGCTATTTGGCGCAGATGGAGCGCGATGAAGCCTACCGACAGTTACGTGATTTGCAGAGAAGGCTGGAAGACAGTAATGCCGAGTTGCAGCGACTTTCCAGCCTGGATGGCTTGACGGGAATTGCTAACCGTAGACGGTTTGATGAATTTCTGGATACCGAATGGAAGCGTGCCATGCGCACCAAAACCAGTCTGGCATTGATACTGGTCGACATCGATTATTTCAAACCCTATAACGATAATTATGGCCACCAGGCTGGCGATGAATGCCTACGATTAGTGGTGGAATGTTTGAACAAGTTTTTCCGCCGATCCACTGATTTGTTTGCCCGCTATGGTGGTGAGGAATTTGTTATTGTGCTGCCGGAAAATGATTTACGCTCAGCATTTCAACTGGCGAAAAAACTCAATCAGGCCGTGAATGAACTGAATATGCCGCATGGCTACTCCAAGGTGAGTGACCACGTGACCATCAGTCTGGGTGTGGCCTGTTGCGAGCCCGCCATCGATTGCGATACGACCACCAGTTTGATTGAAAAGGCCGACCAGGCGCTTTACGACGCCAAGGAAAGTGGCCGAAATCAAGCCAAGGCCGCCAAGCCCTGCCTGACCCAATATGGCCTGAGCGAGGCCGATCTGGACTAGATTCACCGCCACCCTGTGCCCCCTGTGATCTTCGCGGTACAATAGCGCCATGAAAATGAATTACGTCTTCAATCCCGATGCCAGTTGGGGCCGTGCCGCCATTGCCCAGTTGGAAATCGCCCATCAATTGGTCGAAGAAGGCCGGTCCAGTCGCGTGGACCTGGCAGATGAACTCGCCGGGATTCTGAATCAGCTTAATGTGGATTACGAACTGATCGTTGCCGGTTTTTTGTACGAGGCATTCGATGGTGAGCTTGCTCGTCAAGCCGCGATTGAAGCCCGGCTGGGGGCGCGTATCGGCCAGTCCTATGGCGAGATGTGTCGCCTGCTGGACGTGAATGCGCCCTGGCTCAGTGGTGCGGATTTGAAATCCGGTGGTCATCAATTGATGCTGCTGTCGATGATGAAAGATGTCCGACTGGCATTTTTATTGTTGGGGCATCAACTGCTACGCATGCGTCACCTGAAAGGTGCGCCCGCCGACATGATCAAGCGCGAAGCCGCATTTACCCGTTACGTGTTTGCGCCCATGGCCAATCGGCTGGGGATTGGTCAGCTCAAGTGGGAGCTGGAAGATCTGGCGTTTCGCTTTTCGCAGCCTGAGGAATATAAACGCATTGCCAGCGCGCTGGAGGAACGGCGCGTGGATCGCGAGCGGTATATTCAGCAGGTGGTGGGCGAACTCAGTTATGCGCTGCAGGCGGCGCACATTCAAGCCAAGGTTTATGGTCGGCCCAAACATCTTTTTTCCATCTGGAAAAAAATGCAAAACAAGGATCTGGATTTTAAAGATCTGTACGACGTGCGCGCTTTGCGGGTGATGGTGGATGACATTACCCAATGCTATGCCGCGCTGAGCGTGGTGCATACCGTGTGGCCATTTGTGCACGGTGAATACGACGATTACATTGCTGCCCCCAAAGCCAACGGCTATCAATCACTGCACACCGCGGTGCATGGGCCCGAAGGAAAAACCATTGAAGTGCAAATTCGCACCCATGAAATGCATGAATTTGCCGAGCTGGGTGTGGCAGCACACTGGCGCTACAAAGAAGGCGGCAGCAGCAAGCGCGATGAGGCCCTGGAAAAACGCATAGAATCGCTGCGGATGATGTTGTCTGGCGATGTCTGCCCGGTGCCCGGGCTCGAAGATAGTCGCGATGAAGCGCACATCTACGTGCTGACTCCGCAAGGCAAAGTGGTAGAGCTGGTTGCCGGTGCAACACCGCTGGATTTTTCCTACAGCGTGCACACTGAACTGGGGCACCGTTGTCGCGGTGCCAAGGTTAACGGCCAGATGGTACCGTTGACGACGCCGCTGAGCAGTGGTCAGGAAGTGGAAATTATCACCGCCAAAGAAGCGCGTCCCAGTCGCGATTGGTTGGTGCCGCATTTTGGTTATCTGAAAACATCACGGGCGCGCAGCAAGGTTAAAGCCTGGTTCCGTGCGCAGTTTCGTCGCGAACATATCGAAAGCGGCAAGGGTACGCTGCAAAAAGAAGTGGGCAAAGACAAGCTGGCCGGTTGGCCTTGGGATGCCCTGTGCAAGCGATTTAATTACCAGACCGCAGAAGATATTTATGCCGCCGTTGGTCGTGGTGAACTGGGTTTGCAGCAGTTGTTGCACGCCGTGGAAGACTTGCAGCCCGAAACACAGCCAATGCAGGATGACGATGTTCACCTCACCAAGGCAACGCTCAACAGCGGCAAGGTGGTGGTGCAAGGCGTCGGTGATTTGATGACTAGCCTTGCGCGCTGCTGTAAGCCGATGCCAGGTGATGATGTGGTTGGATTTATCACTCGAGGCCGTGGTGTGACGGTGCATCGTCGCAGTTGTTCCAATGTTGAGCACATGCGCGCGCTGGAACCTGAACGATTCATTGATATTCACTGGGGTGGCCGCGGCAGTTTTGAAGTGGACATTGAGATTGAAGCCATGGATCGTTCTGGCTTGCTGCGCGATGTTACTTCGGTGCTGGCAGGCGAAGAGGTCAACGTGCTGGCCGTCAACACCCACAGCGATAGAAAGGTTCACAGTGCACACATGCGTTTGACGCTGGAAGTGCGTGGTGGTGATCATCTGAATCGTGCGTTGGCGCGATTGTTACAGATACAAAGCGTGCTGGAAGCACGGCGGGTAAGTAAATAATGCAAGATTTAAAAAATATTCAGGCGCTGTTGGATATCATGGCGCGTCTGCGTGATCCGCAGTCCGGTTGTCCCTGGGATCAAAAACAAACTTACCAAACCATCGTGCCGTACACGCTGGAAGAAGCCTATGAAGTGGCCGAGGCCATCGAAAACAACGACTATGCCGAGCTGAAAGACGAGCTGGGTGATTTGTTGTTCCAGGTTGTGTTCTATGCGCAGATCGCCAAGGAAGAAAAGCGTTTTGATTTTGCTGATGTGGTGCAGGCAATCTCCGAAAAAATGCTGCGCCGCCATCCGCATGTGTTTGCCGATGTTCAGGTCAACAGCACTGATGACATTAAGCAAAACTGGGAACAAATCAAAACCGCCGAGCGCGTGGCCAAGGGCAAGGCCGAGCAGGTGCCCAGTGCAATGGATGGCGTGACCAGTGCATTGCCAGCGCTGACCCGGGCAAAGAAATTACAGACCAAAGCCAAGCGCGTTGGTTTTGACTGGCCGGATGTCAGTGGCGTGTTTGCCAAAATCAATGAAGAGATCGACGAAATCCACGACGCGCTACAGCAGGGTGATCAACAGCATATTCAGGACGAAGTGGGCGATTTGTTATTCGCCGTGGTGAATCTGGCACGCCATCTTGGTGTGGACAGTGATGCTGCTCTGCGTGGTACCAATCGCCGGTTTGAACAACGTTTTCGCACCATGGAACAATTGGCGCGAGACGCAGGCGAAGAATTTGCGCAACTGCCGCTGGATCGGCAGGAAGCGCTGTGGATTAATGCCAAGAAAAAACTGCAAGACTGATCGCCGTGTCCCATTCGTTATCATCCCTGCGTGAGCAGTTAGCACAATGTCTGCTCAAAGATCGTCATGACCTGAGTCGGCGCATTGGCCAGCTCGAGCAGCGACAAAAACAAAATCAGCCGATAGACCAGCCACTGCAAAAAATAGCTGATGCCGTGGCGCAATCAATGGCCGTGCGTGCCCAGCGCAGCATGCAGGACGTTGTGCTGGAATACGATTCACAATTACCGGTGGTGGAAAAGCGCGAAGAAATTGCCCGCGCCATTGCCGAGCACCAGGTGGTGATTGTTTGCGGCGAAACCGGCTCAGGTAAAACCACACAGTTACCCAAAATCTGCTTGGCCCTGGGGCGTGGAGTGGATGGATTGATTGGCCACACCCAGCCACGTCGTATTGCTGCGCGTAGCGTGGCGGCGCGCATAGCTGAAGAATTGAAATCAGAACTGGGCAGCCTGGTTGGTTTTAAAGTGCGTTTTTCTGATCACGTGTCAGAGCGCTCACGCATCAAACTGATGACCGACGGTATTTTGCTGGCTGAAACCCAGGGCGATCGATTCCTCAATCAGTACGATACGCTGATCATTGATGAAGCGCACGAACGCAGTTTGAATATCGATTTTTTGCTTGGTTATCTCAAACAGTTGTTGCCCAAACGTCCCGATCTGAAAGTGATTATCACTTCGGCCACCATTGATCCGGAGCGGTTCTCGCGGCATTTCAACAATGCGCCGATTATTCAGGTGTCAGGTCGCACCTATCCGGTGGAGATTCGCTATCGCCCGTTGCTGGGCGAGGATGACGATGAGCGCGATGGTTGCCTGGAACAAGCTATTATTGATGCCGTGGATGAATTGCACCGTATTGGCCCGGGCGATGTGCTGATATTTTTACCCGGTGAGCGCGAAATTCGCGAAACCGCTGAGGCGCTGCGCAAGCATCATCCGCCGGGCACAGAAATTCTGCCGTTGTTTTCACGCCTGAGTGCCGCAGAGCAAAATCTGATTTTCAAACCCAGCGGCGGTAAACGTCGCATTGTATTGGCGACCAACGTTGCGGAAACCTCGTTGACCGTGCCAGGCATTCGCTATGTGATAGACACGGGCTTGGCGCGCATCAGTCGCTACAGCTATCGCAGTAAGATTCAGCGACTGCCCGTCGAGGCCATTTCTCAGGCATCGGCCAATCAGCGTAGCGGTCGTTGTGGGCGTGTGTCGGCGGGAGTGTGTATTCGCCTGTACAGTGAACAGGATTTTAATTCCCGCGCCGAATTTACTGACGCAGAAATTTTGCGCACCAATCTGGCCAGCGTTATTTTGCAAATGGCGGCGCTGGGCTTGGGCGATGTCAGCCGTTTTCCGTTTGTTGATGCGCCCGATGATCGTCTAGTGAAAGATGGTCAGCGCTTGTTGTTTGAGCTGCAAGCGGTGGACGAAAAATTCCGTCTCACCGAGGCTGGACGCAAACTGGCGCGCCTGCCAGTGGATCCGCGATTGGCGAGGATGGTGATCAGTGCCGGTCAATGGGGCGCACTGCACGAGGTGCTGATTATCTGTGCGGCGCTCAGTATCCAGGACCCGCGCGAACGGCCGATGGAAAAGCAGCAGGCGGCGGACGAAAAACATCGTCGCTTTGCGGATGAGTCTTCCGATTTTATTGGCTTCATCAACCTGTGGAAGTATTTGCAGGAGCAGGAAAGGCATTTGTCACAAAACAAATTCCGTGCCTTGTGCAAAAAGGAATTCATTTCCTATGTGCGCTATCGCGAATGGCGCGAAGTGCTTGGCCAATTGCGGCAGATCGCAACCGAGCTGGAGTTGCGTGAAAATGACAATGACGCTGATTTTTCGGCCATACATCGCAGTCTGCTCAGTGGTCTGCTCGGCAATATCGGCCTGAAGTTGGAGAAAAACGAATTTCTCGGTGCACGCAATCGTCACTTTCATATTTTTCCTGGTTCAGGGCTTTTCAAAAAATCACCGCAATGGGTGATGGCAGCGGAGATCGTCGAGACCGCGCAGGTGTATGCGCGGGTGGTGGCGAAAATTGATCCTGACTGGATAGAGCCGATGGCGGTGCATTTGATCAAACGCAGCTATTTTGATCCGCACTGGGAGAAACGGGTGGGCGAGGTCGCGGCGTTTGAACGCGTCAGCTTGTACGGTTTGCCGGTGGTGGCAAAACGAAAAATTAACTACGGCCCGATCGAGCCGGCAGAGTCGCGCGAAATTTTTGTTCGCCATGGTTTGGTCACGGGTGAAATCAATACTCACGCAGCATTCTTTAAACACAACCAGCAATTGGTGGCCGAGGTGGAAACGCTGGAGGCAAAGACCCGTCGGCAGGACATTATGGTCGACGATGAAGTGCTGGCGGAATTTTATCTGCAGCGCATTCCCGAGCAGGTCTATTCGCTGAAAACATTTGATACCTGGCGCAAGCAGGCCGAGCAGGAAAATTCCAAACTGCTGTTTTTGACCATGCAGGATTTGATGCGGCAACAGGCGGATCATGTTACTGCCAATCGCTACCCGGAGCAGTTGAGTCTGGCGGGTAACACCTACAGGGTGTCGTATCAGTTTGAACCGGGCAATGAAAATGATGGCGTCAATTTGCACGTGCCACTGGGATTGCTCAGCACGTTGCCGGAAGCGCCATTGCAATGGCTGGTGCCAGGCATGCTGGAGGAAAAACTGCTGCAGCTGATCAAAAGTTTGCCAAAAAGTTTGCGTAAAAATTTTGTTCCAGCCCCCAATTTCGCGCAGGCCTGCCTGCAGAAGATGACGGCGAGCGACAAGGATGATCTGCTGGAAAGTTTGACCCATCAGTTGAAACGCATGACCGGTGTCGAGGTGCCGCGTGACCAGTGGCAAATGCAAAACCTGCCACCGTTTTTGTTCATGAATATTTGCGTACATGATGAAAATGGCAAACTAATCGCCAGTGGTCGTGATCTGAATGATTTGCGTGCGAGGATGAAGGGCAAGCTGGACAAAAGCTTTGCCAAGCTGCCGGACAATACTCTGGAGCAGAGTGGCTTGCAGAGCTGGAGTTTTGCCGACTTGCCTGCGCAAATCGATATTAAGCAGAGTGGCATGGCCGTCAAAGGTTATCCTGCGCTGATCGATGACGGCGAAAGTGTGGCGATCAAGGTGCTGGGGGATCCCATCGATGCCCGACAACAGCACGCGCAGGGATTGTTGCGGCTGTTCATGTTGTGTGCCGGTAAACAGGCGAAGTATCTGCTGAAAAATTTGCCGGGAATTGATCGCATGTGTTTGCAGTATAGCGCTGTCGGCAAATGCAATGATCTCAAGGAAGATTTTGTTCGTGCGGTCTTTCGCGAAGTTTTTCTGGCGGACAATGCCGATATTCGAACTCAGGCTGAATTTGAGCAGCGGCTGCAGCAAGGTTCGCCCAAACTGGTCAGCATGACAAACGATTACTGCAAGGCCGTGGCTGAGGCTTTGGAAGCCTATCACGAGCTGAATAAAAAACTAAAAGGACGTACTTCGCCGTTGTGGTTGCATTCATTGGCGGATATAAAAAATCAGGCCGCACAACTTGTTCACGAAGGTTTTGTTTGGTCCACGCCGTGGAGCTGGCTGCAGCATCTGCCGCGCTACCTGCAGGCGATGTTGCGCCGTATTGATCGTCTGCCGGGCAATGAGACCAAGGACAGGGAGCGCATGCTTAGCTGTCAGAAGCTCTGGGAGTTGTACCAAACTCGCGCTGCAGAGACGGACCGCGCCGAGTTGGTCGAATTCCGCTGGATGATCGAAGAGTTGCGGGTTTCGCTGTTTGCGCAGGACCTGAAAACCCTCAAGCCGGTTTCGGACAAGCGCCTGCATGAGTTGTGGAGGGCCATCCCCAAGGGGTGACACAGATCTGTTTTCCGGGATGAAACCTGTCTCTGATCAATGGTTTGCCTTTTTCTGACCCATGATCAGTTACTCCAGGAGGAGGGATGGCGGCGGCCAGAGTGGGCCTTGGCGGTGTTTTGTTACCATGCCGGGGATGTATCCATGATAAAATCCGCGCCGGACCGGCATGCTTGGGGCGATGATCTAGGCATGCGGCTCCCGGACCAGATACAGAGTGATGAGATAGAACTGATGGCAAAGAGTAAAAAATACGAGTGCGTGGTTTCCGAAGAAAACGGGAGCTGGCGCGCTGATATCGTCCGTAAGGTGTCACGCACCAAGGTGCTGGTGACCATGAGCAAGGACGGTTTTTCCGACGATGATGATGCCATGGACTGGGGCAAAAAAGAGATCTCAGTGCTGCTCAAGGCGCAAAACGCAAAAGAGCGGCAGAAGCGTCGCGAAAAGGCGGAAGCCAAAGAGTGGGTCGAACAAAGCAATATCGACAAAGCGAAGGCGAAGACAAAACGCTAATTGACTTTCTGCCGGAGCAGCTGCCAGGCTGCTCCGTTTATTCCCGCCTCTTCTTTTTAATCCGCGTAATATATTTTTGCCACAAGCTGTTATGCAAGCATCTAAATTTATTTGCCATTAATTGCCTAGCTGGGCTGTGTCAGACCATTTAAAAAATTATTTCTATTGATTGTGGTTAATACCACTATTTTTGTGGCGCGCTGGAAAGGCTTGTTGCCATCAGTTGTGCTCAATCCAGTATTTCCCCATTTTTGCTGCCATGAATTCTCTAGGCAGTTACAAATATTTACTTAATTGCTGTCGCCAAATTACGTTAACGGTCTGGTGATAACAATAATTATCCAAATATTTTATTCCATCAGACGGTTCTAAAAATTAAGGAGGTCAGGGTGGAGGCGCGTTCATTCGACCAATTTAGTAATGGCACGGCGGTTTTTAGTCAGGAAGTGCTTAATGCATTTCCTGCCGGGGTTATGGTGTGTAATTCAAAAGGCGTCATAGAGCAATCGAATGACGAACTGTGTCGGATGTTTGGTTATGAGCAAGGACAGCTGGACGGAGCTTTAATCGCATCCTTGATACCCGATGATAAAAATAACAACCATCAGGTCCTCCTCAGTGGTTTTTTTAATTTCCCGGAAAAACGCATCATGGGTAGAGGCCGGGAATTGTATGCCAAACGCAAGGACGGCAGCCAGATGATGGTGGAAATTGGTTTGAATCCCGTGTCTACCCCGCATGGATTAAGAGTGGTCGCTACGGTGGTTGATGTGGCATCACGTTATGACATGGAAAAAAATTTCCGACAGGTGGTGGATGCGGCGCCGGTGGGTATGCTGATTATTGATATGAATGGAACGATTACACATGCCAATCAACAATTAGAGCGAATTTTTGGTTATACGCTGGCAGACATGCAGGGGAATCCGGTGGAAATGCTGTTGCCGCATCGATATCGTGGATCGCATGTGGCTTTGCGGCAGGGGTTTGTTGGCCAGCCTGCGGTCAGAGCAATGGGTGGAGAGCGGGATTTAACCGGATTACACAAAAATGGCGAAGAAATTCCGGTTGAGATTGGTCTTAATCCAATAAAGTTTGGCAGTCAGATGAGTGTTATTGCAACCATTACCGATATTACTCAGCGAAAGCGGGCCGAGTTAAAATTGCAGCAGGCAAATGCAGACCTGGATGAATTTACTTATGTGGCGTCTCACGACTTGAAATCACCGTTGCGCGGCATAGGCTCGTTAATTGAGTGGATAGAGGAAGATTTGGGTGAAAATATTTCTGCGGATGTAAAAAATAACATTGAGCGAATTCATCTGAGAATCCATCGAACTGAAAAACTTATAGAAGATTTGTTGTCCTATGCAAAATCTGGCAAGAAACAGGGAGAGGCCAAGAAGTTTAATATTGGAGAATCGCTGGATAGCGTTCTGTCCGTGCTAGATATTCCGCCCACTTTCAAGATTGAAAAGCAGGGATACATGGGAGATATGCATTCCTACGATGTTCCTCTCGAGACTGTATTGAGAAACTTGATCAGTAATTCCATAAAGCACAATGATAAAGGGGCTGGAAATATCCGTATTGTTGTGGATGAAGATGGTTCTGTGTGCAAGTTCGAGGTTAGTGATGATGGACCCGGTATTCCATCGAATGCCCATGAGCGGGTGTTTAAGTTATTTCAGACACTATCGGCAAATGATAAAACCCGATCGGGGGTTGGTTTGGCTGTCTGCAAACGTTTGGTAGAGGCGCATGGTGGTTCCATTCGTGTTGCCTCTAATGATGGGAGCCGAGGTACAAGTTTTTATTTTACATGGCCTCGCTATGCAAGGAGTGATATTAATGACTAATTCAGAAACGATTACTGTGCTATTGGTTGACGACGATGATGTTGCCTGTGAGTCAGTAATACGCAGTTTCAAAAAAAATAATGTTCAATTTCCTGTGGTGACCGCAGGCGATGGTCTTGAGGCGCTGGCCATATTGCGCGGCGAAAACAAGGAAAAAGTTATTAACCATCCCTATGTCATTCTGCTTGATTTGAATATGCCGAGAATGAATGGATTTGAGTTTTTACAAGAGCTTCGCGCGGATGAAAATCTTTCATCGGATGTTGTTTTTATCCTGACCACATCTAATGATGATAATGACCGTACCCGAGCCTATGCGGAGCATATCGCTGGCTACATGGTTAAATCGTTGGTTGGGCCACAGTTTGCCAGATTGGCGCACTTGCTGGTCGGGTATCGAGAGGCCGTAAGGTTGCCATTGCGAGCCGCGGGTTAATGATGGGCGTTTTTTCACCTCGTCATGGTGCTGTCGATGCTTTTGGTGGATTATCGCTCAAAGGGTGGTGGTTTTTCTATGATGTCATCGAAAAAATATTCTGACTCCATAGATATTGACATGTTGTCTAATATCGGAGGCGATCACAAAATACGCATCGCAGTAGTTGATGATGACGATGTCGATCGTGAACGGATTTGCCGTTTTTTAGGAAAGATATCAGTAGATGCTGAAATTGTTCAGGTAACATCTGGAAAGGCTGCTCTGGCTTTGTTAAAAGAGCAGCCGTTCGATATTTTGTTACTGGATTATCGGCTTGGTGATATGACCGGAACTGAGCTTCTGCAGGCGCTGGAGGGCGAAAATCTTTCGCATGTGCCCACCATTATGATTACCGGTATGGGCGATGAAAAAACGGCGGTAAATGCACTTAAGCATGGTGTTCATGATTATCTTCCTAAGCGTGGCTTAACGGCGGAGACGCTGTTTTCGGCGATGGAGTCAGCGTTGCATGCTGCCAACTTGGAAAATAAGTTGCGTGAGGCGAATGAAAATCTGCGAATCTTAAGTTTGTACGACAGCCTGACCAAATTACCAAACCGAAATTTATTTTTTGACCGATTAAAGCAGTCCATTCTTTCCGCTTCAAGAAATAATGCCAGCTTTGCTGTGTTGATGATTGACCTGAATTTGTTCAAAGAGGTGAATGACAGTTTGGGGCATGCGGCGGGAGATGCGGTGCTGGCTGTTATTGGTGATCGATTGCAGGCGGTAGCGCGACGCAGCGACACCTTCGCCAGGGTTGGGGGGGATGAATTTGCAGCGATTCTGCACGATGTACAAACCGGGCAAGATGCTTTGATGTGCGTTGAAAAAATAAGCGCGGCCATTTCCCAGCCCATTGCTGTAGGCGATAATATTGTGCAAGTGGGGGCGTCCATTGGAATTGCACGATATCCACACCATGGCAATGCACATCAAACGCTGATATCGAACGCCGATTTCGCAATGTACAGTGCCAAGCGTGCGGGTAGAAAATACGAGGCGTATCAGGATGGCAGTAATGATAGTGATTCGAAAATTCCTGTCACTCAGTATTTGATTAGCGGAATTCGTGAGCGGCAGATGTTTTTGGAATATCAGCCCAAGGTGAGTTTGATTGATAATGAGGTTTTGGGGGCTGAGGCATTGATCCGCTGGAATCATCCGCAGTTTGGCATCATTATGCCAAGTAATTTTATTCCCATGGCCGAGCGCAGCGACCTGATTTGTGAGTTGACCTATTTGAGTATCGATATGGTGTTTGAGCAGCTTCATGTCTGGAAAAAAGCAGGATATAACATTCCTGTGGCAATTAATATTTCTGCCAGAATGCTCGACAGTTTGCCGTTTCTTCGCTGGATGGAAGACCGGATTGTATCGTGCGGCATTGATACCTGTTCTGTTACCTTGGAAATTACCGAAACGACACTGGCATCCAGTAGTCATCAGGCCTATCAAATTCTTGGGAAACTCAGCTCGTTGGGATTCTCCATTAGCATTGACGATTTTGGCAGCGGGTTTACTTCGTTTAAATCAATTCGTAATGTTGAAATCGATGAATTGAAAGTGGATCGTATGTTTGTTGAGAAAATTCAGCCCGGCAACAAGGATCACGCCATCGTAAATTCCATGGTGAGTCTGGCAAAAAACCTTGGTTTTAGCGTGGTTGCTGAAGGAGTTGAGACCAAAGAGCAAGGAGATATTTTGCTCAGCCTGGGATGCGAATATGCGCAGGGCTACGGTATTGCCCGACCCATGCCCGCCAACGCGTTACTCAACTGGATAGATGCCTATTACGCTTCGTTGAATAAATCTTATCCACGTAAAGCGGCCTAATTGATGTCTGGCAAGTCAAGACGCTTAACTGTACATTTCTGTGACGGTTTTATGACGAATCTATGCTCTCCATCGCTGTATAGCATGAGTGAAGACTCAATCTTGATGACTCTGGGTGTGACAGCTCGTTTCTAGTCCCGTTTATTGTTGGCTGGTCAAAAAAGCGCGGCATGGCCGCGCTTTTTTATTTTGTGGTGGTATAGTCATTGTTGGTATAGATGGGATGCAGGGATAGGTATTGATTTATGCTATTTGCATTTTTTTATAAACAATGGTTATATCATCGGCAGATAAACATGGCTGAAGCGAACAGGGCATGACAGCGCAGATATTGGCGATTTCCAATCAAAAAGGTGGGACCGGCAAGACCACTCTCAGTATGAATCTGGCGGCTGGGCTGGCACGGCGGGGGCGAACCCTGGTGGTGGATGCTGATCCGCAGGGATCTGCCGGGCAGTGGGCCGGGCTGGCACCGGATGCGCGGCCTTTCCCGGTGTCGGTGATCAATGTCGCCGGCAATCTGGCGCGCGAGGTGAACCGGTTTCGCCAAGACTACCAGTACGTGGTGATTGATTGTCCGCCGACGTTGGAGACCGAGGTCAGTCGTCTGGCGATGTCGGTTGCGGACAAGGTGCTGATTCCGGTGCTGCCTTCGCCAATCGATCTGTGGGCCAGCGTGCGTTTGGCAAAGACGCTGGAGCAGATGCGACTCAGTCATCCGCAGTTGCAGGCATTCATGGTGGTGAACCAACTGGAATCACGTAATGCCTTGTCGCGGGCGATGCAGCAGGCGCTGATGGAGTTTGAAATTCCGGCGCTGAATGCCATGCTGAATCGACGTTCAATTTATCGCACCAGTGCCATTGAAGGGGCGAGTGTGTATTGTGTCGGCAAGCGCGGCCAGGCGGCTGTGCAAGAAATAGATTCGTTGATTGATGAGGTAATGCAGAAATGACGCAAAAATTGGCAGACAAATTGAGCGCCAGTGTACGCGGCGCGAAAAAAAATCAGGACAGGGACGACGCTGTAGAACAAGTGCAGCAGAGCATTCCTTTGGCGGATTCGCGTCGTCGGGCAGATGATGAGGATGCTCCGATTCGATTCATCCCTTCGCGCCGCGTTTGGCCGGATTGATCGGTTTACTCGGCGGCCAGCCACTGGCTGTCGAGTAGGCGCATGTGCTGGTCAAAGTAGTAGACCAGCGCCTGGGCGGAAGGAATTTCCACCTGTTCGATGTCTTTGGGCGAAATATCTTCGACGTGCATGCGCAGTGCGCGCAGCGTGTTGCCGTGGCTGACGACCAGCAGGCGTCGTCCGGCCTGGATGCGAGGCGTGAGGGTTTGTTGCCAGTAGGGGATGAGTCGCTGCTGGCATTGTTGCAAACTTTCGCTGCCGGGCATTAGCTGCGGCTCGATATCACGGTAAAGTGGGTCGTGGCGAGGATGGCGCAGGTCGCTGTGATCAAGAGCGGGCGGTGCATCGGTGAAGCCGCGCCACCAGCGGCGTGATTGTTCTTTTCCCCATTGGGCAAAAATCTGTTGTTTGTCGAGCCCCTGTAGCTCGCCATAGTGGCGCTCGTTGAGTCGCCAACTGGTGTGCATGGGAATCGCGGGATGTTGGGCGGCAAGCAGTAATTGTTCGGCTGTCTGGCGAGTGCGTTTGAGTGCTGACAGATGGACTTCGTCAAATGCAAAATCGGCCTCGGCGATGATGCGGCCGCAGAGCGCGGCTTCTTGCAAGCCGATGTCGGTGAGCGCGATATCGGTCCAGCCGGTAAAGCGATCGGTCAAATTCCACTCACTGTGGCCATGGCGCAGCAACACCAGGCGAAATGGCGCGCTCATTCGACTGAGTCCAGGGTGACGCGACCCAAGTGCTGATGCTCATCCCAGCTACGCAGTTGCCATTGTCCGGCGCGATGTTCAAACCAATTGAGTGCGCAGTTGGGAACGGCAAAATCCCGCGCAGATTCCAGTGACCGACCGGTTGCGTGACGGTAGAGCACATCCAGTACACCCGCATGACAAATCACCGCAATCTGCTGTTTCCGATGACGGCTGGCCAGTTCATTGAAAATCGTGATGACGCGTTGGCTGAAGGCCAGCAGGCTTTCGCCGGTTTCAAAATCGTAATGCAAATCGCGGACGGCGTAACGGGCGTGGGCTTGAGGATGCTTGGTTTTAGCTTCGTCTTTGGTCACGCTTTGCAGAATGCCGTAGTGGCGTTCGCGCAATTGCTCTGACACGATCACTTCCAATGATTCACGGCTGGCCAGTGCCTTTGCGGTGTCTAGCGCGCGAGATAAATCACTGCTGTAAATTGCGCTAAAAGTGTGATGTGCTGCGTTGAACGCCATGGCCAGCGCCTGGGCGCGACCAGTGTCGTTGAGTGGAATGTCCAATTGGCCCTGAATACGTTTTTCACGGTTCCAATCAGTTTCGCCGTGGCGAATGATACAGATTCGGGTGGTCACGGAATTTTTTGCCGCATGTACAGTGTCTAATGTGAAGTTACTATCGCAGAAAAGGGACTGCGGTGAAAGCAGGTTTTGCGTGTGGGTGAAGTGGGGCGGCGGCACGATGCTGGGCGTTCGAGCCTGAAATTTGCTGTGCCAAGTGGGGCCAGGGGATGGGAATTCGAGGGAAACGTGTGGTTGGAGTGAATAAAGTGGGAGCTGCAGGGCGTTCGCGCCGTTTTTATTGCGCCATCGGGATGTTGCTGGGGATCATCAGTTGCGGGACGGTGAGCGCCGAGTCCGTGGTTCGCAGCGCGCCGGATTATGCGGTGGTCGCGCAGCAGTTGCGCCAGCAAATGACCGAGCTGATGGATGACGAAGACATCGCCGGGATGAGTATTGCCCTGATTGATGGCGATCGTATCGTTTGGTCGGACGGTGTCGGTTATGCCGACAAGGAAAATAAAATTCCTGCCACCGCACGCACGGTGTATCAGCAGGGTTCCATTTCCAGCACATTCACCGCGCTGGCGATCATGCAACTGGTGGCGCAGGGAAAGGTTGATCTGGATGCGCCAGTGACGCGCTATTTGCCACAGTTTTCCATGGTGATGCCGGCTGGGCAGTCGTTGCAGGCGATCACCATTCGGCGCTTGCTGTCGCACCACGCAGGTTTGCCGCTGAGCCAGTTTAAAGGCATGTGGGAAGAGCAGCCGATTTCGCTTCAACAATGGCAAACGCAAATGAAAGACGTTGCCGCTTCGTATCCGGTGGATTACGTGTTTGCCTATTCAAACCTTGGCTACGATTTGCTGGGGCGAGTGGTTGAGGTGGTGTCAGGCCAGCCGTTTGCGCAGTACATGCAGCAGAAAATTTTCACACCGCTGCGCCTCGAATCGTCGGGCTACAGCTTGCGTGATAAATACGCACCGCGCATGGCGGTGGGTTACAAAAAACAGGAGCGGCGGCCATTGCTGCCCACGCGGGATTTGCCTGCAGTAGGGTTGAATTCCAGCGTTGAAGATGTGGCGACGCTGGCGATCCAGATGATGCAGCGCGGCGGTGATGGCGTGCTGCCAGAGCATTTGCGTCGGCAGATGATGTCGGTGCAAAACAGTCAGGTGGAACGGGACCTGGGGCGCGACGTGGGCTTTGCCTGGCGACTGGGTCCACTGCCGGCAATGCGCGAGTATCAGATGGTGTGGAGTCTGGGCGCGGCCATGACTCATCGCAGCCGGGTGGCGTTTGTGCCGGAGTTAAATATAGGGGTTGTCGTTGCGGCCAATTCGTCACAGTCATTTCGGGCGGTGGAAAAAATGAGTAACGCTGCGCTGCGGGTAATGCTGGAGGCGCGGCTGGGGCGAGTGCAGGCCAGTGATGAGGTGTCGGTTCCACCGTTGGCCACCGCGCTTGAACCTTTCGCGCCGGCTTATGCAGGATTTTTGGGGTTGTTGCAGGTGACGAAAGACGGTAATGAATACGATGTGAATTTGTTGGGCTGGGATTTTCGGCTGATTCCGCGCGGCGATGGCTGGTATCGGCTGGAGTATGATTTGTTTGGCCTGATTCCGTTGAAGTTGGACTGGATTGCGCAGGTGAGCGTGGCGGCGACCAGTGTGCAGGGGCAGCGGGTGGCGGTGGTGTCGTATCTTGGCGTAAATTACTTGTTTGCCCAGGCATTGGCACCGGTGAAACCAACGGCGGTTTGGAACTCGCGGCGTGGGCGTTATGCGCCGGCGCAAATGGATTCGTTGCTGCGGCATTACGAGGTGACTGCGGGCGAGTTGAAATTTGCCGACGGTTATTATTTCTTTGAGTACAAACTGCCATATTGGGTGCCGCTGAAAATGCGTCTGCCATTGGTGCCGGTGTCGGCGCAGGAAATGCGCATTCCGGGGATAGGTACGGGATTGGGCGAACGGGTGAAATTTGATGCTCAGGGACGGGCGTGGTATTCCGGTTACGAATTGCAGCGAGTGAACTAAAGGAGAGTCAGAAATGTTTGTGGTGACCAATCGCGTGCCGGTGGCAGCAGGCTACGAAGATTTGTTTGAGCAGCGTTTTCGCAAGCGCGCCGGGCAAATCGACAAACAACCGGGATTTGTACGCATGCGGATTTTAAAACCGGTGAGCGAGCAGACGCCGTACGTGGTGGAAACCACCTGGGCCAGCGAGCAGGCGTTTCATGACTGGGTGCAGAGTGCCGATTTTAAAACCGCACATCAGAATCCCATGCCCAAGGAAGCGTTCACACCCGGTGGAGGGTTGGAGCAGTTTGAGGTGATTATCAGCGCGGAGGCGCCATGAGTTCATCGCGTATTGATCGTTTGGCGGCTGATTTCTGGCAATTCAGCGTTGAGCGTTACGAGCAGCCTGCGATGAAACAAACCTGTTTGACGTTGCAGGACAAATACGGCTTGAGCGTGAACATGTTGCTGTTTTGTTTATGGCAGGGCGAGCAGCGTCAGGTGTTGACCGCCGAATTTTTTGCCAACGACATAGCCGCGTTTGAACGAATGAATCGTGAGGTGCTGATCCCGTTTCGTCAGCAGCGGCGGTCGGACAAACAGCAAAATGCGGCGTGGCTGCGTTCAACCGTGCTGAAGGTAGAGTTGGATTTGGAGCGTCAACTGCAGCGGGAATTGATCAATGCCGTGGCGACAAGTCGTCATGTGCAGCGGGCGACACAGGCGGCACCTGCATTGATCAGTTTGGGCAATTATTTGCGGCACCAAGGACTGGCGCTGGATGAGGCGTTGCTGGGGGAGATAAAAATGTTGCTCAGCAAGGCGGAATGAAATTGGCATGGATTGGTCTATAGTTATGAAGTTCGCCAACAACAAAAAAAACGACTTGGCCAAGGAGATCGACACATGCGACGTTATATTCGCCATCCATCGGATATCCCAATTGAATTTGAAGTAGTAGGCGCCCAGCAGGGTGGAAATGAGCGGCTGACCAACGTGAGCTTGGGCGGGTTGTCATTCGTCTGTTCGCGGCAGGTGGAATTGGGCAGTTTGGTGCGGGTCCGCATTTCGGCGGTGCAGCCACCGTTTGAGGCCAGTGCCCATGTCCGCTGGTGCAAGCAATTGCAGGGCGGTGGCTACGAGGTGGGCGCCGAGCTGTTGTCCCAGGACGAGGCGTTCAAAACCCGCATGGTGGAGCAGGTCTGCCATATCGAGCACTACAAGCGCGAAGTATTTGCCCGTGAGGGGCGGCAACTGACCGGCCAGCAGGCCGCCGCCGAATGGATTTCCCGCTACGCGGCGTCCTTCCCCCGCATCGACCAGCCCGAAGCCGTATAGCTGAGTGATTTACAAGGTTTTGCCCCAATCCGGGCGCGTAGGGTAGAATACGCGCCCGTTTCGTTTGAGTAGTATTTAGCCATGTCCATTGAACTGTTATCCCCCGCCGGGACCCTGAAGAACATGCGTTACGCCTTTGCCTATGGCGCCGACGCCGTGTATGCCGGTCAGCCGCGCTACAGTCTGCGGGTGCGCAACAATGATTTTGACATGGACAACCTGCAGGTGGGCATCGACGAAGCCCATGCTTTGGGCAAAAAATTCTTTGTGGCCAGTAACATACTGCCACACAACGCCAAGCTGAAGACCTACATGACCGACATGGCGCCAGTGGTGGCCATGGGCCCGGACGCGTTGATCATGGCCGATCCCGGCCTGATCATGATGGTACGCGAAAAGTGGCCGGAGATGCCGGTGCATCTGTCCGTACAGGCCAATACCATGAACTGGGCGGCGGTGAAGTTCTGGAAATCGGTGGGCATTGAGCGCGTCATCCTGTCACGCGAGCTATCACTGGACGAGGTGGAGGAAATCCGCCAGAAATGTCCGGACATGGAAATCGAGGTGTTTGTCCACGGCGCGCTGTGCATTGCCTACTCCGGTCGTTGTCTGCTGTCCGGTTACATTAACAAACGTGACCCCAACCAAGGCACCTGCACCAACGCCTGTCGCTGGGACTACAAGGTCCACGAAGCCGAGACCGATGTTTCCGGCGACATCAAAAAAATCGAGATGCCGGTCATCATGAAGCCCGGTCAGGTCGAAGGCATCGAAGAAAAAGTTTACATGTTCGAAGAGGGTGGCCGCCCTGGCGAGCTGATGCCGGTTTACGAAGACGAACACGGCACCTACGTGATGAACTCCAAGGACTTGCGCGCGGTACAGCACGTGCAGCGCCTGATGCAGATTGGCGTCGACTCACTGAAGATTGAAGGCCGCACCAAGTCGCACTACTACGTGGCGCGCACCGCGCAGGTGTATCGCATGGCGATTGATGCCGCACAGCGTGGTGAAAACATCGACAAGGATTTGATGATGGCGCTGGATAATCTGGCCAATCGTGGTTACACCGAAGGTTTTTATCGTCGTCACGTGCCTGAAGAATATCAAAACTACGCCACCGGCAATTCGGTGGCGACCCAGCAGCAATTTGTCGGCGAAATCACAGCGGTGGATGAACAGAATCGCTGGGTCGACATCGATGTGAAAAACAAATTCGGCGTGGGTGACAGTCTGGAGCTGATGCTGCCTACCGGCAACATTAATTTCAGTTTGCCGGCGATGACCGATCAGCGCGGCCGCGAAATGCAGGAAGCGCTGGGCGGAGGTTATCAGGTGCGCATTCCGTTGCCGGAAGCAGCCAAGGGCGATGTGTCACTGGGATTGTTGATGCGCAACTTCTGATCATGCAACTCTCCGATTTCCAATTTGATCTGCCCGACGAACTGATCGCGCAACGCCCGGCGGCGGAGCGTCAGGGCAGTCGTTTGCTGAAACTCGATAAAATCAGCGGCGAGATTGCCGATCTGCAGTTTCGCGATATTTTCGATTTGATTCAGCCCAATGACTTGCTGGTGTTCAATGATACCCGCGTGATTCCTGCGCGTCTGTTTGGGCAGAAAGACAGCGGCGGTGCGGTTGAGGTTCTGGTCGAGCGCATTCTGAATGAACACGAAGTGCTGGCCCATACCCGTGCCAGTAAGTCGCCCAAGCCGGGTCGCAAGCTGATTCTCGAAGGCGAGCTGGAGGCCGAAGTCTTGGGCCGAGACGGTGACTTGTTTCATCTGAAATTCCTTGGTGAGCGTTCGGTGCTGGAACAGCTGGAAGCCAAAGGCCGTATTCCGCTGCCGCCCTACATGGAACGCGAAGCCGATGATGACGACAAGGTGCGATACCAAACGGTGTTTGCCCGCGAACCCGGTGCGGTGGCGGCGCCTACCGCTGGTTTGCACTTTGATGAAAACATGATCGCGCGTCTGAAACAGAAAGGTGTTCACACGGCATTTGTGACTTTGCATGTTGGCGCAGGTACGTTTCAGCCGGTGCGTGTGGATAATGTTCACGAACATAAAATGCACGCCGAGCGCATTCATGTCAGTGCCGAAACGGTCGATGCCATTCGCGCAACCAAAGCGCGTGGTGGCCGGGTGATTGCGGTGGGAACCACCGTGGTGCGTTCGCTGGAAAGCGCGGCACAGGCCCATGGTGGCGAATTAAAACCGTTTGAAGGTGACACCGAAATTTTTATTTTTCCCGGTTATGAATTCAAAGTGATCGACGCACTGGTCACCAATTTCCATTTGCCCGGTTCGACCTTGCTGATGCTGGTGTCGGCGTTTTGCAGTCGTGAAAAAATGCTCGCCGCGTACGAGCATGCAGTGCGAGAGCGTTACCGTTTTTTCAGTTATGGCGATGCGATGTTGATTGCCTAGCAGGATTTTATACGGCAATAAAAAAGGGCTCCGATGGGAGCCCTTTTTGTTTTTTATTTCAGTACCGCGGCGGTGATTTGCGTGTCGTTGCTCCAGGTCAGGCTGGCGTTGTTCTGGCCGTTGGCGCTGAGCGCGAAACTGTAGGGGTCTTTGATCTCGCCCAGGGTTTCGATGTTGCTGATGCCGGTGGCAAAACTGTAGCGGACAAATTTGAGCGCATTGTGCGAGCCGGTGCGGGGATCATTCAACTGCGTCCAGGCCAGCGCGACGCTGTCGCTGCTTAGTTTAGCCAGGCGCGGACTGAAGGCATCTAGGCGAGACTGCGCAACAGAGAATGCGTCGCTCCAGGTAGCGTTAGCAAACGTGGCCAGACGCAGCGTATCTGTGACATTGTTGTTCCAGTCGTTGATCAAACCATCGACGTTGGAATAGCGGTGACGCTGAATCCAGCTGGCAACGACGCGACCATTGGCGACGCTAACGATGCGTGGTTCCAATTGATTCAATTGGGCTTCGTTCACGGTGGCTGTGTTGGCGTCATCAGTCTGTAGTGCTTGTGCTGTGC